>CAYVBI010000228.1:0-3270 GCA_964448985.1 uncultured Dehalococcoidales bacterium | reverse complement strand
GTGTCCGCAGGGCTGCCGGATGGTGTTCCACAGGCTGCCAACGCAATCGACGCAACCATGACAGCGGCTATGGTTGTGTACCAATTTTTACCCCATTTGTTCAAGCTGTTTTCTCCTTTTTAAATTACTTCAGTGGTTTTTGCATCTGCCACTAAATAAAGTCTATAGCCGCTTTATAAAATAAGTATTAATCCAATGTTAAATTTTGGTTAAAACTGGCGATGTGCGACCTAAGAGCTAAACGGCAGCGTGAAAAAGAAGGCCGATCCCTTGCCCTCCACGCTGTCCACCCAGATTTTACCGCCGTGAGCGGAGATAATGTGCCGTGATATGGCCAGCCCCAGACCGGTTCCTTCATCATCCCTGGCCTTGTTAACCTTATAGAAACGCTCGAAAATACGCGACAGTTCATTGGCCGGTATCCCAATGCCCGTATCGCTCACGGCAAACAGGATCTCACTGCCCTGTTTTTTCACACGAATCGTAACAGAACCGCCCGATCCCGTGAACTTTATGGCGTTATGGATGATGTTAAGCAAAACCTGCTCGATCCTGTATTGATCGATGATAAGATCAGGCAGCTCCGGCTCGATATCCAGATTTAAGGTCAGACCTTTTTTATCGGACTGCGCCTGTAAGCGCTGCACTACCTGCCTGACCAGGGCATCTATCTTCAAGGCATCTTTGCTCAGCTTTGTTTCATTGTTCTCCATCATAGACAGCTCGGTCAGCTCATTTGTCATATGCGCCAATTTGTCGGCCTCTATATTTATTTTAAGCAGGAAATCTTTGTAGACCGCGCTGTCAATCGACGCTCCTTCGGTAAGGGTTTCGGCTATCAGTTTGATGGAGGAAATAGGGGTGCGGAACTCATGGGATACATTGGATATAAAATCCCTGCGTATCTCTTCGAGATGGCGTTTCTCCGTAAGGTCCTTCACAATCACGATGTAATTGCGGCTTTCCGTGTCGGGGCTGACCTTTAAATCCAGGTACTGGTTTTTCCCGCGTATCTTGATGGATGCGGCCTGTATTTCGCCGGTTTTGATGCACTTCTTCACCAGAGCATCGCACTCGTAGTCCCTGACAACCTCAATAAACGATAAGCTCCTGTTTTTGACGTCAGAAACGCCGAATATGAGTAAGGCCGCCTGGTTTATATATATAATCTCGCGGCGCTCGCCAAGGACGAATATGCCCTCTTCGATCAAAGATAATAGATATAAGTAGTCTGTATCAGACATCGTCAGGCCGCCCACAATCAGCCGGCAAATTTATAGCCATATCCACGCACCGTAATCAGGTATTGGGGATTATCGGGGTCTGTTTCGAGCTTACGGCGCATCCACCGCATATGTACGTCCACCGTCCTGTCATTTCCGATATAGTCGTAACCCCATACTTTTCTTAATATCTGCTCCCTGCTGATGACCTGCCCGCGGTTGCTTAGAAGCATCACCAGCAGCTCAAATTCCTTGGGATTCAACTCCACCCTGGCTCCACTCCTGTTAACTTCATGCTTCTTAAGATCGACTTTAATGTTGCCGGCTTCAAGAAATCCACTGCTTCCGGCAACAGGCGCCCCTGTGTCCTTTCCAGCCTCAGAACGCCTTAACACCGCTTTGATCCGTGCAAGCAATTCGCGCATGCTGAAAGGCTTGGTGACGTAGTCGTCCGCCCCGAGCTCAAGACCCACCACCCTGTCAACTTCTTCCGCCTTTGCTGTAAGCATGATTATGGGAGTCTGCGATTCTCCCCGGATTATCCTGCACACCTCGGTACCACTCATGAGCGGCAGCATGATATCCATGATGATCAACTGCGGCTTATCACTGCGGTATACTTCCAGTGCTTCAGCCCCGTCCCTGGCGGTCAATACGCCGTAACCCTCTTTTTTCAAGTTATACTGGAGCAACTCCCTCAGCGTATCGTCATCTTCAACTACCAGAATGTGGGCATCCATATATCTTTCAATACAATAATCGGGCTACTTTATTATCAACTAAGCATAAAACAAACACTCGCAGCATTACAAACGCTGCGAGTGTATCAAGTGCTTTACGACCGGGCTTCCTATGCCAGGTAGTCTATCAATTTGCGGCTGCGGCTGGGGTGCCTGAGCTTGGCCAGCGCTTCCTTTTCTATCTGCCGTATCCTTTCACGTGTCAGGCCGAACTCGTGTCCGACCTCTTTCAGGGTCAGGCCCTGCTCGTTATCCAGGCCGTAACGCATCTCGATGATCTTGCGCTCGCGGTCGGTCAGTGAGGAGAGGACGTCCCTGAATTGCTGCCTGAGCATGCTGTTGGCAGCCTCATCCTCCGGCGCCGGATTGACCTCATCCTGGATGAAGTCGCTCAACTGGCTCTCATCGTCGCCGATAGGGATATCCAGTGACACAGGCTCCGCGTACAGAATGCTCACCAGCCAGTCTATCTTGTCAGTTTCGACTCCCATTTCGGTGGCGATTTCATCACTGGTCGGTTTTCGGCCCAGCTTCTGTAAGAGTTTCTGCCGGGCATTGTTCATCTTGGTAATGGTCTCAACCGTGTGCACGGGCAGGCGGATGGTCCTCGACTGGTCAGATATCACCCTGTTGATGGCCTGCCTGATCCACCAGGTAGCATAAGTACTGAATTTGAATCCGCGCCTGTAATCGAATTTTTCAACTGCGCGCATCAGGCCTATGTTCCCCTCCTGGATAAGGTCGGAAAGCGGCATGCCGCGCGCCCTGTATTTCTTGGCCATGCTCAGTACAAGGCGCAGGTTGGCCTTGATCATGTGTTCGGCAGCCTCATGGCCCGATTTTTTCAGGGCCGTAAAATGCTCCCTCAGCTTCGTGTTCATAGTCTCAAGGTACCTGGCAAATTCCGGCCTGGCTGCAGCATCTTTCATCTCGGCAACGGTCTTAAACTCATCGTAGCCATCTACTATCTGCCAGGGGATCAGGCGTGTAACTATGGAAAGCTCGGTAATGTCCTGCAGGGCCTCCTCTGTTTCAACATGCTCGGATTTGGCCGCGAACTGCACCGTTTCCTCATTGATCACGTCGTCGATACGGGCCCTCAGCGCGCTGTCGGAAACCTTCATCGACAGGGTAGCCGGGCCGGCGGCCGAGCGATAATGTTTAAGCAGCTTTTCCAGCAGGCTTGCGTGAACCACCAGACGTGATATCAGTGACCTTACGCTATCGACCTCGGGGGATTTCCTGGAAGCCCTGGCGGGCAACTGCTTCTCCACATGGGAAAGATAGTTAGCCAGCTCCATGCGGCT
>CAYVBI010000227.1:0-3292 GCA_964448985.1 uncultured Dehalococcoidales bacterium | reverse complement strand
GTCGGCGGACACCTGTACCCCATAGCTATCGGCATATGTTGACACATTCCATTCCAGCCTGGGGGTCAAGGTTCCCACTGGCGAGGCGTCAGCCGGTGATGACAGTGTGGGTGCACCGGGTTCACTGACACTTACGGTTAATGTCACGGGCACGATCTGAGGTGTATTGGTGGCATCCGGTGCGGTTATGGTGATCGTGCCGTTGTAGGCGCCGGCGCTAAGGCCGGTTGTATCGGCTGTTACGGTGACTGTGCCGGGAGCAGTGCCACCGGTAGGAGAGGGTGTCAGCCATGCAGTATCGGACGAGGCGGTCCAGGTCAATGTGCCCCCGCCCGAGTTCGTGATATTCAATGCCTGTGTTGCGGGATTGCCGCCGCCCTGCATGCCACTGAACGTCAGGCTGGCGGGACTGCAGAAGATAGTAGGTGCAGGTGGTAGTGCCTGGACGGTTTATGTCACGGGCACGGTCTGAGGTGTATTGGTTGCCCCGGTTGCGGCTATGGTAATTGCGCCGTTGTAGTCGCCCGCGCTCAAGCCGGTGATATACGCTGTTACAGTTATTGTGCCGGGAGCCGCGCCGCCGGTGGGCGACAGTGTCAGCCATGCAGTATCGGAAGAGGCGGTCCAGGTCAAGCTGCCGCCGCCTGAGTTGGATATATTCAATACCTGTGCTGTTGGATTGCTGCCGCCCTGTATGCCGCTGAAGGTCAGGCTGGCAGGATTACAGACTATTGTTGGAGATTGCTGGGTACCTGAGGTTTCCTCGCTGCCCCAGGCAGACCAGACAGGCTCCGGGGAAACGAATTTCCTGAGGAAGATCCAGTCAACTATAATCGCCTTGCCCTGTTCATCGGAATCGATATAGATATATCTTGTGGTCGAGGTTGGTTTAGCGCCGCTCACGGCAGCGCCTTCGCCCATGATGAACCTGTCGTAGTTGGCGCCGCTTACAGCATACCTTCGGCATTCCGACACATGGAAATCGGTATCCACAGGAACAGTCATATCGGGCTTGATTGCGCCGCTGCCGTCTCCGGATATCGCCGAAAAATTGGTCTCACCTGTATACCATCTGTGGGCGGTTGTAAATAGCTTGTCGGCATAGCTTCCCCTGGTGGTTACAAAACCGATCAAACGGAAGCTTGTGCAGCTTGTTATCGAATCCAACCTTGCCCTGGTATGCAGCGAATAGGCATTACTGTAGGCATTTAGGCTGGCAGCGTACTTCTGGTTTGTGCTCGCTGTCACAGTGAGCAGGCCGTCGGACTCGGCGACGGTTCCGTCCGTAGCGCCGCCAATAGTCCACATTGAGGCATCCAGGAAGCCGTCATCAAAATCATCTGCGAAGGTGAAGGTATTTTTAATATTTGAGGCAGGCATAGCCCCGCTATTGCCATAATAGATATTGAAAGTGGCTGCGCCCGGTGAAGCCGGAATGGAATCGAGCTCGACCCACACGGTGGCGGTGCTGCTTGTGGAGGACTCGATCCAGTAGTCGAGCGGCGATGATCCATCGTATTTAGTGAACCTGATGTCATTGTAATTGCTTTCGCATTTGGTTCCGAGGTACACGGTGGCGCCGGAATCGGCGCCGGTGGACCTGTTGATGGTCAGTTTCATCGGGTAGTTAGTCTGGGCGCCGGCGGATGAGCCGGCGATGGTGATTTGTTTGCGATAGCTCCAGCCGGCAAGCCAGTCGGAAGACGGGGTCTGGACGGTTAATGTCACCGGAACGGTCTGAGGTGTGTTGGTGGCGCCGGTCGCGGAAATGGTGATCATGCCATTATAGGTTCCCTCGCTTAGTCCGGTGGTATCGGCCGTTACCGTAACTGTACCGGGAGCAGCGCCGCCGGCGGGCGATAATGTCAGCCACGTGGCGTCGGAAGAGGCGCTCCAGGTCAATGCTCCGCCGCCGGAGTTGGAGATGTTCAATGCCTGTGTAGCGGGAACGCTGCCGCCCTGCATGCCGCTAAAGCCCAGGGTTGTGGGGCTGCACGTGATCCAGGGAGACTGGACAAGGTCGGGCAGGAGAACAACTGTGAAACCGTGGTCTTTAAGGTAACGCATTTGGTCGCCGAAATTGGCTATGGGTGTGCGGGGAGTCGGCGCACCCGGATCCGATACGGAGTGGTAGCAGAGGCAAATGACGGAGCGGTCGGTTGCCACATCGACGATGCCCTTGAAGGTGTTCAGGTCCTGTGTATTTATTTCGACGGCGTCGATCTTGTATTGAGCGTCGGGATCGCTCCTGTCAGCGGGATCGTAGGGATTGGGACGTGCGCCGGACCTGGCGCAGAGGTAGCCGGCATTTCTGGCGGCGGCAATAACGCTGTCGTTATATTCGTAGTAGGGATAGACCAGCGTTCTGACCGTGAAACCCTGCCCTTCGAGATCGGCTTTCGAGCCGGCGACCTCGTTCTGAAGGTTGCTTGCGCCCAGCGTCGGCAGGTGAGCGTGCGTCCTGGTATGCGACGCGATGTCCATGCCCTGGTCGGCCAGCGCATGGAGCTCGGGATAGTCCATACATTCCACGCCATCGAGGTCCCAGTTCGTGACCACGGCAAAACTAGCTTTGAACCCGTATTGCTGTAAAACCGGCAGGGCGTTATCGTACTGGTTTTGCCAGCCGTCGTCGAAGGTAATACAGACCAGCTTTTGACCGGCCCCTGTATCCGAGGAGGCTGCAGCCGAAGGAACAACCATGGCGGCTATCAGCAGGATTGCCGGTATCAGGAAAAATAATTTCCTCAAGCCTCTTTTATTCCTCTGCCGTCATAAGGCCGATCATCCCGATCCACGATCAATAGATAAACGCATAAATAACAATTGTAATATAGTCCATCGATAGTTTAATTGTCAAGTTAAACCAGATTCAAAAGCGACACAAAACCATTGCCTGTAGTCGTATACATACAATATCATCGGTTACATCATGCGCGATGTACCTATATTACCGGGAGAGTATTCAAATTGGAAGGATACCGGCTGCGAACTTCATTCTCTGTGCCTGGAGTGCCCCTTCCCGCGTTGCCTGGAGGAAAAGCCGCGGGGCAAGCAACGGCTTCGTCTTAAGACGAGGGCTTCGGCGATGAGAAAGATGCGGCGCAGCGGTATCAGTGTACGGGTAGTGGCCATGGCCTTCGGTGTGAGTGTGCGCACCGTGCAAAGGGAGATCAAAAGAAGGAGGGCGTTACTGAAGATTGCTTCGTCGCTACGCGTCGGGCACACCTGAAGGTACGCCCCTACGCTGCATGTTTATATCGATCCTATTTTCTGTTTGACAAAATTTACT
>CAYVBI010000226.1:1109-3294 GCA_964448985.1 uncultured Dehalococcoidales bacterium | reverse complement strand
TGGCGGTTGACATGCTTGATCCAGTCCATATGTTTCTTATGGTCTTCGATGGAATATACGCTGTGAAAAGGGAAGGGCGAGAAGAGCGAGATGCCCGTCACCGTTTCGCGCATTTTGGCGACGGCCGGGGTGACCTTATCGGCCAGCAGGTGGCCGCCCAGGCCGGGCTTGGCGCCCTGGGCATATTTGAACTCCACCATGCGCACGCGCTGGATGGTCTCCTCTCTCACGCCGAACAGTCCGGTGGCAACCTGCGTAATGGTGTGCTCGTCATAGGGCCTCAGCCTTTCCATGTAGCCGCCCTCGCCCGTGCAGGTGAAGGTATTGAAGGCGACAGCGGCCTGCGCCTTGGATAGCTGCGTGACATTACTGACCGACCCGAAGGACATTCCGCCGCCGTACCAGGGAACATCGATTTTGATCCGCGGCCGCCCGTCACCGCGCCGGTTGAGCTCAAGACTGGTGTCTATCTCGTCCGGCGACAGGTCGACCGGCGGTACGGCGGGGAACTTGAAGCGCAGGCGGTCGAATCCGCCGCCCGAGTTGCCGCACTCGTATTGATATCCGTACTCGGGGTCAGGCGGAGCGCCGGTCTCGGCCATCTTCCAGGTGGCAAGTATCAGGTCGGAGGTCCAGCGGTAATCTCCCAGCACCTTCATCATGGGATTTTCCACCATCTTCAGCGCGCCGTTGGGGCAGAGGTCCACGCAGTAATGTCCCGTCTCCTTACAAGAGGGCCCGATACACACGTTCTGGCGCGGGGCGGCGAAGTACTTGTAGCCGCCCTTGAGCACATGGACGCCCCGGGGGCAAACCTCGGCGCATTTGCCGCACAGCTTGCAGGCGTCGCTGCGGCGAATAATATACTTGGCGATCTCGTTGCGGTAACGCGGCGGCGCCGGCTTGATCACGCGCGGGACCTCGACCTGGGGCACCAGCGTCTCGAGAGTGCTCTGCGGCAGGTCCTGTTCAGCCATTTTTTCTTGCGCCAAAGAGTTTGCCAAAGGTTGCCTCCTCGAGCTCTTCAAAAAAAAGCGCCCTGCCCGCCTCGCCGCGCAGTCGGCGGACATCGCGTATACCCATTGCGCCCATGACCTCTATCAACTGGTCGTGCCACGCGGCGATCAGATTGGTCATGCGGCCCACGCCGTAGTCAATATCTATCTCCCTGATGCCGGCCCGGCAAGTCAGGCCGTCGTTACACTGCCTGCACAGAGTACATTCCAGGGCTATTAATAAAGGCAGGTTTACGGAAACCAGGTCCGCGCCGCAGATTACCTGCTTGGCCATATGCTCCGGCAGAGCGATGCCCCCTCCGGCTATCAGCGTGACCTCGTTCCTGATTCCGCGCTGCACCAGCGATGTATGTACCTGCCGCAGCATATCCTTGATGAAACGCGGGCTGCCGGCCTTAAGCTCATTGCCGTTGACGTCGGCTACCAGGTGCAGGGCCTCGATATACTTTTTTTCCGCCAGTTGTATACTCCGCTCAACACCGTGTGAATCCATATCAATCCTGACCGCCACAACGATATCGGGATTTATGGCCTTGAGCTCCGCTATGCGCTGCTCCAGCCTGTCGCCGTCCCCGACCTCCACCAATCTCATTTTACGCAGCATACCCGGCGCGGGCATGGCCGATGAGGGACCGATGTGTGCAGCCAGGCCGGGCAGGTACTGCTCCAGGTCATTGCCCAATAAATCCCATTCTGTGAAATCGACGATGGCGATGGCGCCCGTCTGCGCTGCAACCACCTTGAAGATGGGCGGCAGATTGGGCAGCCGGTAGCCCTGCGGCATCATATCGATGATCATGGGAATGGGGATGTCCACCAGCGGCGGCAGGCTGCCGGCAGGGTTATCCTCATCGAAATGAAGCACGGCGGGTTTCCTGCCGATGTCCACGGCTGTGCTGATATACTCGCGCCCGTGTATACCGTCCCGTGTGGGGCGTACTATCTCGGACATATCGGTCCACATCGAATCGAATCCGGGCCCGGAGAAGGGACCGCGGTAGCCGGCGCCCGAGACCGGGATCCGGGCGGTCTCCGCCTGCGTCCAGGTAGTCTCGATGATCTGGGGAGTCCAGTAGCTATTGCCCAACCGCTCATAAACAGGGTTAAGCGAGAGCGAAAGCAGGCCCTTGGTGCACTGCTGCACACAGGAGAAGCAGCCCATGCACTGG
>CAYVBI010000226.1:0-1099 GCA_964448985.1 uncultured Dehalococcoidales bacterium | reverse complement strand
CTTCGTCCCGGTAGAACCCGTAGACGCAGGCCCTCTTGACACAGTTGTGGCAACCGGCGCAGTCCTCGCGCCAGTCGACGACGCCGCACTTGCCTATGCGCGGCCGCCGCGGCGGCACCGGTCTGGTTTTGATGTGATACTTATCAGGCATATGTTCATTCCCCGCTTAGAGGGCCATGGATATCAGTGCGGGCACGGCCGATTCGTTGCCCCCGGAAAAGATGTGTATCCCGCGCAGGCCCGGCAGGGCCTTGAGCTTGCCGATGGTCTCAGCGCAGATCGCCAGCCCCTCTTTCCTCTGGGCTTCCTCGCCGCCGGCCGACTCCAGGCGCGCGATCACATCATCCGGTATATTGAAGTCTGTGAATGTGCTATTCAGCCTCTTTGCTTCGGCTGCGCCGGCCAGGGGCATCACGCCGGCCAGGATGGCGGTCTTCCGCTCGACGCCTCCGCCTCTGAGGGCATCAAGCCACAGTTTGAAGTCTTCGATATCGAAGACGGCCTGTGTCTGGAAAAATTTGGCCCCGGCCCTGACCTTCTTTTTGATGCGCATAACATTGAGCTCGAGCGGCCTGAGCGCCGGATTGGCGGCGGCGCCCACCAGCATTGCAAAGGGACCCTCGATCTTGCTGCCGTCAATTAGCACACCCTCTTCCGTCATCCCCGTTAGCGCAGCGACGAGCTGGATCGAATCGATGTCGTAGACGTTGGCCGAATCGGGGCATCCGATGAGGGCCTGATGGTATCCGCTGAGACAGAGAACGTTCTTGATGCCCAGTGAGGCCGCCCCCAGCAGGTCCGATGCAGGGCGATGCGGTTCCTGTCCCTCGTGACGACCTGATAAACAGGTTCGATACCTGCCCGGAGCAGGGCAACGGATGCGGCAAGGCTGGACATGGCCACGCCGTAATGGTTGTCAGCGACATTTACAGCAACGGGGCCGTCCCGCAAAGCGGCGGCGCACTCTTCCACTATGCCCGTGCCCGCTCCTCTGCGGGGCAGGTACTCCGCCGTAAGGATAAAATCCGTGCCCTCGATTTTCGCGGCCAGTTGACTATTAGATCTCATTATCTTTTCCTTAATCAAAAGATATCGTATA
>CAYVBI010000225.1:0-3303 GCA_964448985.1 uncultured Dehalococcoidales bacterium | reverse complement strand
TGTCGCTGGGCGCGGACAGAAGCGCGGCGCGACCAAGAAGTAAAGGAGTAACCATTTAACATGCCGCAGAAAAAGAAGGTCAGGACAAAGAAGCGTGAACGGAAGCTGGTACATGAAGGCAAAGCCTTTGTGACATCAACTTTTAACAATACCATCATTACGTTGACAGACGCCAAGGGCGGCGTGATCTCCTGGGGAAGTTCAGGCACCGCTGGATTTAAAGGTTCCCGCAAGGGCACCCCGTACGCTGCCCAGATGGCTGCGCAGGGGGCTGCCGCCAAGGCGAAGGAACACGGCCTGCGACAGGTGGAGGTCTTCGTACGCGGCCCGGGCAGCGGGCGCGAAGCCGCAATACGGGCTATCCAGGCCTCAGGCATCGTGGTGTCCGGGATACGGGACGTGACGCCCGTGCCGCATAACGGATGCAGGCCAAGAAAGAGAAGGCGAGTATAAAAGATGGCGAGATATACAGAAGCTTATTGTCGTTTGTGCCGTCGTACAGGCACCAAGCTCATGCTGAAGGGCGAGAGGTGCTTTACGGAGAAGTGCGCTCTCGAGCGCAGGGATGCTCCTCCCGGCCCCCATGCAGCGGGCAGGAAGCGACGGCCCAAGGTGACCGAACTGGGCATGCAACTTATGGAAAAACAGAAGGCCAAGTATACTTATGGTACGTTAGAGCGACAGTTCCACCGCTTTTTCGAGGAGGCCTCGAGGGCGCAGGGAATCACCGGCGAAAACCTCGTGATATTACTCGAGCGGAGGCTGGATAACGTGGTATTTCGCCTGGGGTTTGCTGATTCGCGCAGCCAGGCCAGACAGGTCGTGCGCCATGGGCATATCAGGCTCAATGGTCGCAGGACCGATGTCCCGTCCTGCCTGGTTAAAACAGGTGACGTGATCGAGTGGCGCAAGGAGAGTGCGAAGAGCGAGTACTATAAGACACTGGTTGAAAAAATTGAAGATAAAGACGTGCCGGCGTGGCTGTCGCTGGAAAAAGAGAATATGACAGGCCGAGTTCTATCGCTGCCGGCCGCTGGCGAGATAAAAACGAATTTCAACGAGAAAGCGATCGTGGAATTCTATTCCCGATAGGAGGATTTTTGGTTCAATTAGCTCTACCAAAAATTGAATGTACCGAATACCGTGAGAATTACGGCAAATTCGTTGCCGAGCCGCTGGAGAGAGGGTTTGGCGTAATACTGGGCAACAGCATCCGACGCGTGCTCCTCAGTTCTCTGCGCGGTGCAGCTATCACCTCCGTTCTGATCGAAGGTATTACACAGGAATTCAGCACCATCCCCAATATGAAAGAGGATGTGACCGAATTTCTGATGAATCTGCGTGACATACGCATCAAACTTCTTTCCAAGGACGCTGAAACAGGCAAGATGATGCTCAAGGTTAAGGGAAAGGCCGACCTGAAGGCCGGCGATATAGTAATAGAAAACCCGACCGATTTCGAGATAGTCAATCCCGGTCTTTACCTGGCGACTCTCGATTCCAGTGAAGCTAAACTGAATATTGAGTTCACGGTTAAGGAAGGCAAGGGATATCAACCGGCGAGGGCGGGTGATAGCGTCGGCATAATCGTTACCAGCGAGGGGACGAGCAAGGAGATGTCCATAGACGCGATTTTCTCTCCCGTCACGCGTGCCAATTACGCTGTGGAGAGCAGCGGCCCGGGCCAGGGAGCGGGTAAAGAAAGACTGACGCTGGAGATCTGGACTGACAATACGGTTGATCCGATCGAAGCTTTGTCTGAGAGCGTGGCCGTACTTATTGAGCAGTTCAATTGTTTCACCGGCCTGGCCAGGACCATTGCAGAGAAAGAGGAAAGTGAAGCCTGGCAGAAATCGATACCCGCGGACGTTTACAATATGCCGCTGGAAAAACTCAACCTCTCGACACATACATACAACAGTCTGCGGCGCGGAGGAATAACGATGACCGGCCAGCTACTGGAGAAGGGCCTGGATGGCCTGATGTCGCTGGGTGGATTCGGCGTTAAATCGAGGGAGGAAGTAGAGGTCGTATTAAAGGACCTGGGAGTCGAGTCGTCGGGCGCCTCCGTTGAAGATAAAAAGAAGAAGGTGCGCGCTAAGAGTGCCGATACTGAAGGTGACAGCGAATGAGACACAGGTTATCAGGAAGAAAACTGGGCAGACCGGCGGCACAACGCTGGTCTTTATATCGCAACCTTGTTACGGACCTGCTGAATTACGGCAAGATAACTACCACGCTGCCCAAGGCGAAGGAAGCCAGGGCACTGGCTGACAAAATGATCACCCTGGGCAAAGAGGGAAGCCTTGCATCGAGAAGGCGGGCATTGGCCTTCATCTTCAATGAGCAGGTTGTCGAAAAAGTATTTAGCGAGTACGCACCGAGATACAAATCGCGCCCGGGCGGCTATACACGTGTTTTAAAGCTTGGATCCCGCGAAGGTGACCGGGCGCCCATGGCGCTTATAGAGATGGTGGAGTAAGATTCACTTTCGCGGTGGAGATCTTTAACAAGTTAAGAAAAGTTGTTCTCGTGGTCGAATATGACGGCGGACGTTATTTCGGCTTTCAGTGGCAGAAGGATCAGCCTACTATCCAGGATGAACTGGAGAAGGCTATTTTGAAGCTAACCAACGAGGAGCGGAGAGTTATCGCTGCCTGCAGGACAGATACGGGCGTCCATGCCAGAGGCCAGGTGGTTAGCTTCAGGACGGGATCTGCGTGGCCGGTTAAAGTGTTTGTCAGTGGATTAAACCATTACCTGCCACGGGATATCTCGGTTCTCAAGGCCGGCGCAGTTTCAGGCAGGTTCAATGTAATGAAAGATGCTGTAAGCCGCGAATACCGGTACCAGATATTGAACAGGAGGTCGCGCGCATCCCTGGGAAATGATATTTATTACCACGTGGCAACAGAGCTTGATGCCGGGCGGATGGACCTGGCCAGCAAACTGCTCATAGGCGAGCATGATTTTGCTTCATTTGTCACAGAGTGGGACAGGGAGGAGAGCACGGTACGCACTATTTACGATGCGGGAGTTAAGCGGGAGGGCGAAGTTGTAGCCTTCAGCGTCAGAGCCAAATCGTTCTTGACGCACCAGGTGCGCAACATGGTGGGCACCCTGGTACGGGTCGGGACGGGGAAAATGGGGATCGAGGAATTTGAAAGTATATTTGAGATGAAAAAATTAAGCCTGGCCGGGCCGACAGCGCCGGCGCACGGCCTTTGCCTGATAAAAGTTATTTACGCTGATAATTCGGAGTTTAAATATGAAAACCTATGCACCTAAAGCAAGTGAAATCGA
>CAYVBI010000224.1:0-3305 GCA_964448985.1 uncultured Dehalococcoidales bacterium | reverse complement strand
GCCTCAATTCGGTCATCTGCTGCCTGATGATGAACAATACGCCCGACGCCGTGCGACTGGTAATGGTAGACCCCAAGCGCGTCGAGCTGGTCAATTACAACAACATCCCGCACCTGGTGTCGCCCGTAGTGGTGGATACTGAGAAAGCCATAATGGCCCTGCGCTGGCTGAGCGCCGAGATGGACATCCGCTACAAGCGCTTTTCGGCAGGCAAGGTGCGCAATATCGAGGAATTCAATAAGAACAGGCAGCCCTCGGAGTGCATGCCCTATATCATCGTGGTGATAGATGAGCTGGCCGACCTAATGATGGCCGCTTATGACGAGGTCGAGCACGCTCTTTGCCGCCTGGCGCAGCTTGCGCGCGCCACCGGAATACACTTGATCGTGGCCACCCAGAGGCCGTCGGTGGACGTGGTGACCGGCCTGATTAAAGCCAACTTCCCCACCCGCATGAGCTTCGCGCTGACCTCGCAGGTAGATTCCCGCACCATCATCGATTCCGCCGGCGCCGAGAAGCTGCTGGGCAGGGGCGACATGCTCTACATGCCGCAGGACGCCTCCAAGCCCAAGCGCCTGCAGGGCACCATGGTCGGCGACGCCGAGATCGAGAGGCTGGTCAACTTCTGGGCCAACCAGCGCCGCCAGGAAGCGCCGACTGTTAGATTTGAGGAAATGGCCCAGGCCGGGGCCGATGGCAAGAAATCCGCCGAGGATGAACTGCTCGACAAGGCCCGACAGCTCGCACTGGAATCCAAGGATATCTCCGCCTCCTACCTCCAGCGCAAGCTGCAAATCGGCTTCCCGCGCGCAGCCAGGATCATGGATAAGCTGAAAGAGGAGGGATTTGGGAAGGAGAAAGGCGGAGAGAGGGAGCAAATTTAGCTACGGCAACGCATTAAAATTAGAAATTAGCTCGTTAATGATGTTATAATACGACATTAGTCTGCCATATTTTGATAAAACAAGTATTCTTGCCTTGGGGAGGTGTACATGGGATATATGAGTGAATATATCAATCGAAAGTTAAGTGCGGTTGATCTGGAATCAGAACTCCTTAGGCTGATTAAGCAGTATAACGAGCATCGGAAGACGTGCTGCATAGTATATGCCGCAGCCATAAATAAATCGGTCCCGGAAATTGCACTTGATCAAGCAGACTATTACTTAATTCACGATCTGCTAAAGACTGTCGATTCTCCCACACTAGATTTCTACATCGAAACTCCCGGTGGGAGCGGCGAAGCTGCCGAAGAAATAGTCAGATGTTTAAGGGCAAAATTTGAGCAAGTTGCATTCGTGGTTTCTGGGGAGGCTAAAAGCGCCGGGACTATAATGGTATTGTCCGGAGAGCCAATACTCATGACAGAAACTGGCAGTCTTGGGCCTATTGATGCACAAATGAAAATCGGGAGAAGCACAGTCTCTGCGTATGACTATATGGACTGGTTCAATAATAAGCAGGCAGAGGCTGAAACCAAAGGGAGACTCAACCCCTTGGATGCCACCATGGTAGCCCAGATAAGCCCTGGTGAACTAATTGGCGTCCATAACGCCTTGAGCTTTGCCAAAGACCTTGTGGTCGAGTGGTTAGTCGCATACAAATTTGGAAATTGGAACTTTACGGAGATACAACATCACCAAGTTTCTCAGGAAATGAAAAGGGAAAGGGCGGAACAAATTGCCGCGGATTTATGTAATCATACATTATGGCGATCTCATGGACGTTCAATTAAATCCAATGACCTGGAAAGAATAGGCTTGAAGATTACTAATATTGACGCTGATCCAGTTTTGAGTGACATTGTATATCGTATTCAGACGGTTTGTCGGCTGTTATTTAGTTCCACAACCATTTATAAAATATTTGCTACCGATAAAGAGAAAGTATTCAAATCCGCCACAAATATAGGCTCAAATCTGAAAGTGCCCAAGGGAGCGGTGCCCGAGGTAGCCGAACTGGATATTACATGTGAAAAATGTGGCAGCAAATACAAACTATACGCGAAGTTCATTGATAATCCCAAAATTGACGGAGAACTACAAAACAAAGGAGCGATTGCATTTCCTCAGTCAAATAAACTAAAATGCAAGTGTGGATATGAAATAGATTTAAGCGGCATAAGAAATGAGATTGAAACAAAGATTGGTAGCAAGATAATTTAAGGGGGTCTTATGTCAGAGGCTACAGAAGAACTGAAAGACACACAATTGAAATTGGTCACTTTTCTGCAGCGAGTCAGCGAAGGACAATATGCTGAAATCGAGGAGAGTTCCATCGCTTATTCGAGGTTAAATGCCATTACAGAAGACCAAGTGGTACTATTGGACGAATACTTGTATAGCATTTGCTGATTGCGTGCTTCGAACCTTACCATTTAGCATGGTGTTCATCCCAGCCAACTAAATCGTTAATCTCAATTTTCTCGCCTTGGTCGGTAACAACAATACCACTGTAGCACCCGAACATCTGGTGCACTTCACTTTCCAGAATCAGGGCATTAGCCTTAGCCACATGCTCGAAAAAGGGCTTGAATTCCAGCGTCAGATGGCCATCACACGAATCAATCTGCTGGGTTTCAAGTGATGCGGCAAAGGCAGATTCTGTTTTCGGGAAATAAGACAGGCCTAATTTATTATCTCTTTAACTCGACCAACCTGACCACTTTCCAGCCTGACCTTGATGCCATAGGTGTGAGATGATGAGTTTGTCAAAATATCCTTGACTATCCCTTCAGTTGGTTTTCCGGACCGCTGATCTTCTTTCATTATTATCGATACCCGCAAGCCCGCTTTTATATCCTCGCGCTTTATAACGCCCATATTGCTAATTCTATCTCGTATCACTCTGCTTCACTGCGAATATTATCTGATCGGCTTCAGGAGATATCCCAATCCGTTAAGTCTAATTTCATAAAGAGCAGCTAACAGCGCTCCAATTTTGCCCGGAGGGAAACCTTTCTGGTGAAACCAGACCAAATAAGGTTCAGGCAGATCACAGAGGATATAGTCCTTGTATTTTCCAAAAGGCATTTTTATAGATACCAGGTCAACTAACATTTGGGTATTGATGAGACTGACCTTATTTTTATCCATTATTACTTAGTCCAAATACAATACATACTATATCCGATGACCTCCCCTCTGTAAACAGTAATGACCGCTCTTATATCCTCACCCTTCTACCAATCTTCACATCAACTCATTTAACATCCCCGCACAATGCTATATAATAGCGGGAAATTCCCACCTAAAGGAGGCAGACCGTGAAGATTGAGCCGTTAACTGCGAAACCAAGTAAAGAGG
>CAYVBI010000223.1:0-3309 GCA_964448985.1 uncultured Dehalococcoidales bacterium | reverse complement strand
CGGCTCCATTTGCCCCAGCACCATTATCACCGCGCAATCAGACAGCCTGAGACCGGCTGCCCTCGCACTGACATCTTTCAACATCCTGGTTTCGTAGGCATGCGTCAATGAAAAAAGCGCCTGATTCATCTGGATATACTGCCTTTCTTCCAGCATAAGCTAAATCCCCCCCGATATTATTGCAATATGCTATTATTATATATTACAACTATTATGTTATGCAACCTTTTTACGGCGGCCCGGATAGTGTATAATTGCTAACCATGGTGATTTGAACGCCAACATATCGATCTTTAACGGAGGTGGCGACCATGGCGCAGATGAACGGCAAACAATACAAAGAAAGTCTGAAAAAGCTTAACCCTGTTATTTACTACATGGGTGAAAAGATCGCGGATATAACCACGCACCCGGCTTTTATTCCGCACATCAACGCCGCTGCCCTGACTTACGAGATGGCTATAGCGCCCGAGTTCGAGGAGCTCTGCTCAGCCAAATCTCACCTCAACGGAGACAAGATCAACCGCTTCACGCACATACACCAGGGGCACGACGACCTGGTTAAGAAGGTAAAGATGCTGCGCGCTATCGGGCAGCAAACGGGAAGCTGCTTCCAGCGGTGCGTGGGCCTCGATGGCCTTAATGCCACATACTCCATCAGCTACGATGTCGATAAGAAATATGGGACAGACTACCACACGCGCTTTAAGCGATTTGTGCAGATGATCCAGGAGAGGGACCTGATGCCCTCAGGCGCCATGACCGATCCCAAGGGGGACCGCAGCCTCTCTCCCAGCCAGCAGAAAGACCCCGACCTTTATGTGCATGTCGTGGAGAGGAAGAAGGACGGCATAGTGGTCAGCGGCGCCAAAGCTCATATCACGGGCGCCGTGAACTCCCACGGCCACCTGGTCATGCCCACCTCAGCCATGCGGGCGGAGGACAGGGACTACGCCGTCTGCTTCTACGTGCCCATCGATGCGCCGGGTGTGCTGCACGTTTTCGGCCGGCAGTCCAACGATACGCGCAAATGTGAGTGTTCCATGGACCAGGGCAACGCCGAGTACGGCTGCGTGGGCGGAGAGGCGCTTATCGTCTTCGATAAGGTCTTCGTTCCCAACGAACATGTCTTCATGTGCGGCGAGCATGACTTCGCCGGCGAGCTGGTCGAGCGCTTCGCCACCTTCCACCGCCAGAACTACGGCGGCTGCAAGGGCGGCCTGGCCGATGTGCTGGTCGGGGCCGTTTACGCCCTGGCCCAGGCTCAGGGCACGATTAAAGCTTCTCACGTAAAAGACAAGCTTGCCGAGATGATTCACCTGGCCGAGACCATCTATTGCTGCTCGATCGCCTGCTCCTGCCAGGGCTTCCGGCAGCCGGCGGGATGCTACCAGGCCGATCCGCTGATGGCCAACATCACCAAGCTGAACGTCACCCGCAACGTTTACGAGATAGCCCGCCTGGCTCATGACATCACGGGCGGCCTGCTGGCCACCATGCCTTCTGAGTTCGATCTGAGGGACCCGTCGGTGGGCAAATGGGTCGACAAGTATATGAAGGGGGTTTCAGATGTGCCGGCCGAGACAAGGATGCGGTTGATCCGCCTGATCGATGCCATGACCTGCGGCACCGCCCTGGCCGAGTCCATGCACGGCGCCGGCTCTCCGCAGGCACAGAAGATCATGATCGAGCGGCGCGGCAACCTCGAGCGCAAGAAGAAACTGGCGGAGAAGCTGGCCAAGATAGGCGAGCAGCCCTTCTTCGTCTGCTGATAAAACCTCATCGGGGCAGGCGCAGCATTAAAATAGCTCTCAAGTTCTGCGGCTCGTGTAACCCTGAGATCGACCTGTCCTCCCTGGCCGCTCAGGTCCACAGGCTCACTTACGGCAGGGATGATATCGAGGTTGCGCCATTGGATACAACGGGATCGGATTTGCTTATCATACTCTGCGGCTGCCGGCGGGCTTGTGCAGATAAGGAAGAGTATAGATGCCAGGCGCAAAGACACCTCTTAATTGCCGGAGAGAGCCTCGACGGCAGCCCGCGCAGTGAAGAACACCTCGCCGCCCTGATTGCCGATGAGATCAGCCGCTTATCAAAATAGCGATGTTACTTCAGTCACATAGTGACTTAGATCATTTTCCCTCCGGCACATCTACAATAAAATGACATTAAAGTTTTATAAAAATTCGGAGGGTACTATGGAAAACGAAAAGGGGCTTGTGCTGGAGCTAAACAGCAAGAACCTGGAGGAGACTATTAAGAATAATAAGGCCCTGGTGGTGGATTGCTGGGCGCCATGGTGCGGCCCCTGCCGCATGATGTCGCCCGTGATCGATGAACTGGCCACCGACCTCAAAGGCAAGATCACTTTCGGCAAGCTGAACACCGATGAGAACCAGGATATTGCAGCCAGGTTCCAGGTGCAGGCCATACCCACACTGCTCATCTTTAAGGATGGTAAACTGGCCGACCGCAAGGTGGGCGCTCTGCCAAAAAAAGCTCTGGCAGAGGAATTGACCAGGTACAATTAAGCCTGGGAGCTATTACTGACTGAGGGGCCTGCCTATGAACGGCAGGCCCCTCAGTTTTTCTGCAGACTATTTTATTTGACGTCTATCTGCCTCAGCCACTTCACCCAGTTCTCACCGTAGAGTCCTTTGACCACCAGCCGCAGCGGATAGCCGTGCTTAAGAGGAATCGGTACACCGTTTACCTCATATGCCACAAATGTCCCTTCCCGCTTCGCCACATCGATCGGCAGTGTTCGTGAGTAGCGGTCCATCGCGATGAAGGTGACCTCGCTCGCATCCGGCGGGAGCCCGGCCTTATCCAGCAGGTATGATACAGGCACTCCCTTCCAGCGCGCGTTATCCACGTGTGATTCGTGACAGATCAACAGGACGACCTGCGTGGTCGACGGGAACGATAGCAGCTCATCATAGGTCAGGTCCAGGGTAGTGTCCACCATTCCCGAAACGGTCAGGCGGTACTTGCCGATATCCACTTCCTGGGGCGGCTTACCCGTGAGGCTCAGCCTATCGACCGGCGTAATGGGCAGGTTGGTATTGTCTACAGCGGCCGGGTCCTTGTCCTTAAGGTAGGACAGATCGTAGATATCCCCGGCGCCATTATGGGGTATACTCACATTCTCATGGGGCCCCGGGGCTGCTTCCGGCGCCGCGGGCTGTGTGCAGTTGATAACGGCCGCCGATAAAGTCAGGCAGGCCAATAAAAGGAACACCCTGACATGTTTCATCTTGATGCTACCTCTCCTCCTTTTCAATCATTCCGTCCTTGATCCAGATG
>CAYVBI010000222.1:0-3314 GCA_964448985.1 uncultured Dehalococcoidales bacterium | reverse complement strand
TCAAACAAACGGTTCGTGAGCAAAATCATACTTTTCTTCGGCTACCAGGTGGGCGCGGTCATGTTACAGATGAGCGCTTTCTATATAACAACATACCTGCTGGATGCAGGGGCATCCACGATCACATATCTTCTGGGAGGTATGCTGGTAGGGGCGCTGATCTTCGTTCCAATTTGGATGGTTATATCGAAGAGAATGAACAACAACAGAATGGTCAGTCTGCTCAGCGGCTTCCTCATGGTGCTTACCTTCCTGCCCATGATATTTGTAAACGGTCTGACCGGATGGGTTATCAGCACGTTTTTATTTGGAATCGCTCTCGGCGGCCAATGGTTCATGGACCCTCCCACCATGGGAGACGTTTTGGACGATGTGGCCGTAAAAACGGGGAGGAGGGACCCGGGGGTTTATATCGGCTACCAGTCATTTATATTTAAACTGGGACAGACGAGCATTGCGGCCATCATTGCAATCGTGCATACCAATACGGGTTTCGTGGCTGGCGCCCCCAGCCTCGCACAGATGATGGAGCTTAGCCCATCTCCCGAACTGGCCCTGTTCGGCATCCGCATCCATTCCGCCATCGTCCCGGCCATAGTTATGCTCATAGCCACAATCCTGTTCTGGAGATTATACGATCTCACACCGGACAAGGTTGCCAGGAATAAAGCCATCCTGGAAGAACGCGGAATTTAAATTGACAGTTGCCCGTCGCTTGGGCATACTCAATTGTTGATGAAGGGGCAGAAACGAGATAAGTTAAACCTGTTCGAGGCCGACAACCTGGAAGCAGCGTCGGCTCTGCTCGAGCTTAACTGGCAATTCCGCTCATCGCGCGCCCTGATGGCCGCGCATCAGCTCGGCCTTTTTGCCGCGCTGGCGAAACCGAAACAGGCTGCCGCACTCGCCGGCGAGTGCGGCACCGACCCGCGCATGACGGAGAAACTTTTAATAGTTTGCTGCGCTCTGGGCGTTTTAAAGCGCGACAATGATTATTTCAGCCTGACCAAATTGGGGTCGGACCTGCTATCACCGGACAGCCCGCGCTACATCGGCGGCGCTATCGACCACAATGAGATCCTCTGGTGGGCGACCACCGGGCTCCCCGAAGTGGTACGCACAGGCAGGCGCAACGCCGCGCCGGAGCCGCCCGAACATTTCAAACAACACCTTTTCGATAACTGGATCTGGGCGATGCACGGCATCGCCTCCAACGGCCAGGCTCAATGGGTTGCCAGGCAGCTCGACCTCAGCGACAGGAGATCGCTGATTGACATAGCAGGTGGGCCGGGCACTTACAGTATTGCGCTGTGCCAGCGCTTCCCGCGCTTAAAGGCCGTCGTCTGGGATTTGCCGGATACACTGGCTATCGCAAAGAAGGTGATCAGCCGCTACGGGATGAGCAGTCGTATCAAGCTCCAGGAGGGAGACTGGAGCAAGGATGAGTTCGGCTCGGGCTATGACTGCCTGCTCATGTCCAACATCCTGCACGGGCCGGGCAGCCACGCTGATGCAAGGCTGAAGCAAAGCAAGCAGGCCTTAAAGCGGGGCGGATTATTGATCGTACACGATTTCCTGCTGAACAACGACAAATCAGGTCCCCTGCCTGCTTCGCTGTTCAACCTGTGGTTGGGGACGTACACAATTGGCGAGATAATAGAAGTCATTCGCAAGGCCGGCTTCAGAGATGTCTCGCTGATCGCCAGCAACTCCCCGCGTGGAAGCGGACTCATCACCGCCAGGCGTCCCTGAGCAAGATTCACACAGCCGTAAATCTTCAACAACCAATCCACCCGCTAAAGCTGTGATATAATGCCTGCAAAATAGGCAGGGAGGCTCTGATAATGGCGGAGAAAGCGGATCTATTTCCTCATGACGGCTCGCTTGAGCGGCTGCCCGCTCCCGAAAGGGATAAGCAGATGTCCCTGAAGCTGCAGCGCCTCATTGCCTATGCATATCAGAAGGCCCCGGGATTCAAGCAGCGCATGGACGGGGCGGGGATCAAACCGGGCGATATCAAAAGCCTGGCCGACCTGCAGAGAATACCGGTCCTGCGTAAGGATGATCTGATCAAGCTTCAGAAGGAGATGCCGCCCTTCGGTGGCTACCTGGCCGTACCCCTGGACGAGATCGATCACATCTACCAGTCACCCGGCCCGATCTATGACCCGCAGAGAAGGTTGAAGCAGGGCACGCTGCCGCCGGACATGGGCAAGGGCCAGACGGCTATAAATACGTGGTCCTACCACGTGACCCCGGCGGGACTGCTGATCGACCGCATGCTGAGGGCGATGGGCTTTACCGTCTTCCCTGCGGGGACGGGCAATACAGATCTGCAGGTACAGATAATGCGCGATCTCAAGGTGTCGTACTTCGTAGGGACTCCATCTTTCCTGGCCGCCATCATCAAAAGGGCGGAGGAGATGGGCTACGATATCAAGAAGGACTTCAACCTGAAGTATGCCCAGGTCTTCGGCGAGATGGGGGGGGACCCCCTGAGAAAGATGTTTACCGAGAAATACGGCATCACCTGTGTCGGCGGCGACAACTACATGACGGCCGATATCGGCCCCATCGCCGGCTCCTGCGAAAAGATCGCAGGCATGCATGTCAACACCGACGTGATTGTGGAGATCGTCGACCCATCGACAGGCCGGGAGCTGCCTGCAGGCGAGGTCGGCGAGGTGGTGGTGACTCCCTTCGACGAAGTTTATCCGTTAATCCGCTTCGGAACGGGTGACCTCTCTATGCTGGTGACCGGGACCTGCGCATGCGGCCGCACCACTCCCCGCCTGCCCAAGATAATGGGCAGGAGCGGTGATGCCGTCCGGGTACGTGCCATGTTCGTGCATCCCAGACAAACGGACGAGGTCATTTCAAAGTTCGGGGAGATAGCCCGCTACAGGATCGTGGTAAGCAGGCCGGCCGACAGGGATGAGATGCTGCTGCAGGTGGAGCTTAAATCAGAGCCGTCAGATAGAGAAGTCTGGCAGGAATCACTGAAGAAGGAGTTCCAGAACGCCTGCAAAGTGAGGTTCGACGCTCTGGAGGTGCTGCCCGCAGGCAGCATTAAGCCGGATGAGAAAATAATAATCGACAGGCGAGTTTATTAACGACGTTTCCGGCATTATCACCGATCGATATTATTTAACCGTAAGGAGGGGATCATGGGAAATACCACGGAGAGCCAGGTGGCCCGGGCACAACATTCCAAACTTCCGCTCGGCATAAAACTGAGTTTCGGCATCGGCGACATCTCCAACAACATCTTCATCGTAACCACGGGGATGTACCTGCTGTTCTTCCTGACAAAC
>CAYVBI010000221.1:0-3363 GCA_964448985.1 uncultured Dehalococcoidales bacterium | reverse complement strand
TTTCTCGTGTTGCTTCCATGTTACTCCTTCCGAGATTATTTCCTTAAAACCGCAATATTATATTACTTTTTTATAGCTTGTTCCATCCGCTTTTTAACTGAAATACGGGGCGGCATTTTGTGATGGACAGTGCCCGCGGGTCTGCAGCCTTATGAAAAATTAGGCGGGCCTGTAGGTCCTGCCGGCGGCGGCAAACAGCTTCACTATGCAGCTTTCCGGTATGTCTACACTTCCCAGCGGGACCTCCCTGTCATCGCAGAAATGGTGGTAATCGCTGCCGCCCGTGGTCAGTAAATCGTGGCGCTTGGCCAGACCCACAATCCTGCTGACGGTTCTGCTGTTATATTGACCGTAATAAGCCTCGATCCCATCCAGGCCGGCCGTCTTTAACTCAACGATAATATTGTCCACATCCGCGATATCAGCCGGATGCGCCAGCACCGGGATACCGCCCGCCTTCTTAATGATCCTGACCGCCTCGACCGGCCCCACCTTCTCCCGTCCTACGTAGGCCGGGCAATTCCTGCCTATATATTTATCGAAGGCCTCCCGCTCATCAGAAATATATCCTTTCTCCAGCATGGCCTGCGCTATATGCGGCCGGCAGATCGATTCGCCCCGGGCCAGGTCCAATACCTGCTGCCACTCTAAGGGCATACCCAGTTCCCCCAGTTTTACCAGCATCTTCTGCGCCCTGCCGACACGCGACTCCCTTATACGCGCCAGGGCCGCCACCAGCTCCCCATCCTCATAATCGATGAAATAGCCCAGCACATGCAGTTCACCCGTGGACAGGTCCGTATTTATTTCAACGCCGGGAACGACCGTCAGATTCCCCACCTTGGCAGCCGCGGCCAGCGCCTCGCTCACGCCGCTGACGCTGTCATGATCAGTGATGGATATAACCTCCAAGCCCCGTTCCACCGCCAGGGCAACCATCTCAGCCGGCGTCAAACGGCCGTCTGAGCCCGTGGTGTGCAGGTGCAGATCATACTTCAAGATTCGCTCTCCTCTCGCCTGATACGTGTAATACCGAGCGCCTTTCCCGTCTCTGTGTTTATATCCAGCAATATGGCATCCAGTGCAGCTACGCCTTTACCCACTGACAAACGATGAGGGAGTCCGGTCAGAAAGCTGCTGAGGACGTTCTCGACATCATCACCTATTATAGAATCCACAGGACCGACCATGCCGATGTCGGTGACATAGGCCGTGCCGCCGGCCATTATATGGCTGTCCGTGGTGCCCACATGTGTATGCGTGCCCAGCACTGCGCTCACGCGGCCGTCAAGGTATCGTCCCAGGGCAATTTTCTCGGATGTAGCCTCGGCGTGAAAATCAACCAGGACCACCCTGGGCAGCGGACTCAGCAAGGACAGCAACCCGTCCATAGCCCGGAAGGGGCAGTCCGCCGGCCCCACGAATATTCGCCCGATCAGGTTCACAACCAGGACGTTATTTACGATAAGGTAGCCGCGCCCGGCCACGCCGGGCGGGAAGTTAAGCGGCCGGATGATAGGCAGGTCCCCGTCCATGTAATTGGCGATCTCGCGCTGCGCCCAGATATGGTTTCCGCTGGTTATGACATCCACGCCGGCGTCCAGCAATTCCTGCGCGGTTTTGACCGTGATGCCTATACCGTGGGCGGAATTCTCGCCGTTGGCGACAACCAGATCGATACTGAACTCATTAATTAAGCCTGGCAAAAACTGCTGTAAAGCTCTCCTGCCAGGCTTACCTATAACGTCACCGACAGCCAGGATATTCAAATATCTACCTCGTGTCGATCATTTAGCGTAATCTACCGCCCTCACCTCACGCATGACCGTAACCTTTATCTGACCGGGATATTCGAGGCTTTCCTCGATCTTTTTAACGATATCGCGCGCCAGCCGCATGGCCGCCAGGTCATCCACCTGTTCCGGTTTAACTATTATCCGTACCTCTCGGCCGGCCTGGATGGCGAAAGCTTTTTCCACGCCGGGGAAGCTGCTGGCAACGTTCTCCAGCGCCTCGATACGCTTGATATACTGGTCGAGCGATTCGCGCCTGGCCCCCAGCCTGGAGCCGCTGATCTGGTCAGCGGTAGCCAAAATGAATCCCAAAGAGCTGGTTGTGGTGGACTCGCCATGGTGCTCGGATATAGCCTGCGACACTTCCACCGACTTGTCCCATTGCTTGACGAGGTTGGCGCCGATCAGTGCGTGCGGCCCTTCCACCTCGTGGTCCACAGCCTTGCCTATATCGTGCAGCAGCGCGGCTCGCTTGGCCAGCGTTACGTTTGCGCCTATCTCAGCTGCCAGCATACCGGCGATGTGCGCCACCTCCAGGCTGTGCGTCAGCACATTCTGCCCGTAACTGGTCCTGAACTTGAGCCGCCCTAACAGCCTGACCAGCTCCGGGTGAAGGCCCTGCACACCGGCCTTGCGGGAAGCCTGTTCTCCCTCGAGTTTAATAGTAGACTCAACCTCGATCTTGGCCTTGTCCACCACTTCCTCGATCCTGGCAGGGTGTATGCGCCCGTCCAGTATAAGGTTGGTGAGCGCTACCCTGGCCACTTCCCTTCGGATAGGATCGAAGCTGGAGATGGTGACCGATTCGGGCGTATCGTCGATGATGAGATCGACGCCGGTGGCCTGCTCCAGGGCGCGGATATTACGGCCCTCTCGGCCGATCAGCCGTCCCTTCATGTCATCGCTGGGGAGGGGCACATTGGAGACAGTGGTCTCAGATACCACGTCGGTGGCGCATCTCTGTATGGTGGTCGCCAGAATGTCCCTGGCCTTGTTGTCTATCTCGTCCTTGAAGCGGACTTCCCATTCCCGCACGCGTCGCGAGGCATCATCCTTGATCTCATCTTCAACGGTATTCAGTAGTTGTTGTTTTGCTTCGTCGCTGGACATTCCTGAGATCGCTTCCAGGCGCTGTAACTGTCGTACCTTGACCTCCTCCACCTGCTCTCTGACAGTGTCGATCTCCTTTTCCTTTCCGATCAGGCTGCGCTCTCTGTGTTCCAGGGCTTCCAGCTTGCGTTCCAGGCGTTCTTCACGCTGGCTTGACCGTCTTTCGAGCCTTTGCAGCTCGTATCTTCGTTCCCTGCTGTCCGCCTCGGCCGCCGCCCTGACCTTTACCGCCTCTTCCTTGGCGTCCAGCACCCTCCGCTCAGCCAGGGTCTGTGCGCTCTCAAGGAGCTTTTTCGCTTCGTTCTGTGCGTTGCGTATCTGTTGATTTGCTAATAATTGCCGGGCAAAGTATCCAACCAGTAGAAACAACACGGCTACAAGGCCGATAATCACATAGTATATCCAATCCATAATACAGTAGCCTCTCTTTATAATTAAACCGTTGCAGGTTGTACATTTT
>CAYVBI010000220.1:0-3396 GCA_964448985.1 uncultured Dehalococcoidales bacterium | reverse complement strand
GGTATGGATATTTTATCCTCTCTTAATCCCTTGATATGCATTTCGATGGCTTCATGCATATTTTTTTCCACTTCCTCACGAGTAGAGCCAGTAGCAACACAGCCAGGCAGATCCGGTGAATATGACGAGTAATTATCCTTTATTTTCTCAATTACAATAAGAAAGCGATGCATTTTACCGCTCCTCCTTAAGGCCCGCTTGCTTCAAAATACTATTCAAAGTTCCCGGAGCTAAATCATCATTTGACTTGCCTGCGATGGTAACACGTCCCAATTTAACCACATGTTTATATTGCCTGTGACTCCCTTTTGTATCAACTAAATACCATCCATCCGCTTCGATCAATTTAATGATATCCCGAACTTTCATCCCACTTCAATGATAATATTTTTGGTGACTATTGGAAAATCCATCACATGAAGGATAAAAATTAGAATTTGGTGGCAGCGACTGGGATTGAACCAGTGACCAAGGGCTTATGAGTTCCAAGTCCGATCTTTAATATCGTTGCAGACTTCATTTTACTACTCATTTTACTAACGATGCAACGACGATATAAAAACAGGGGATCAAGGTCAAGCTAAGTAGGATTGACAAATACTACGTCAACGACTTATATTGAACCAATCAGGTGCTGAGGAGGTTAGAGTATGGCAAGAAAGGACAGAGAAGATATAACCGTCGGCCAGTTCGAAAAGAAGCATAAGCTTCCACCGGGAACACTTAAGAAGGAAGATGGGACGAAATGGCGGAAAGATGCACAGCTTAAAACCGTTCGAAAGAAACATAAGTGAACATGACACAATGGAAAAATCACCGCGTTGGTAGGCGTGATACTTATCTGCCGTCGAGATATTATTCAGTTTCATATATAAACCAGTTTACGCCACTGGGTCTGGGCAACATGAGTCTAATCGGGCGAAAGGACTAGGAGCAATACTTGTGTGATTAATGTCAGTATATGCATCGATAAGACGATCTGCACAAGAGTAGAATCATAGTGCTGACTACCTTTGGAAATCAGGCTGATTATATCGAAATCAGAATTGGGTGAATATGGAATTACCTCTTTGTCCATGCGGTTCAAACAAGGCGTACGAGAATTGTTGCTTTAAGAAGAAGGATACTAATGGTGAACCTTTATTTTATAAGGGGGCAATGTTTAGCAGCGATTCCGGTAGTAATTGGCACCCTATTCCCAATAAAAGATTTGCGGCTATTATCGTAGGCCAAAGCATAGACAAATATCGAACTTACGCAGAGGATTTAGTGATCAAATCAAAACTTCCAGAGGCACTCCATACTGATTTCATTAATCACTACGGAATATTTTATCAATCTTACGAGCAACTATTGAACTCACTTACAGCCTCACATGGTAAAGGCGTATCATTTCAAACAGATACAGTCGAGGCGCGTAAAAATTGGAGAGACTATCTACTTAACGGAAGAATATTACTTGACTTTTTGGGGCTTCAGTGCAATAAGACCCTTGGATTGAATCAAGATATTGGTGGTTTGAACAAAAAGAAGTTTAGCTTGCTATTAGCCACTTTAGAAAAACAGGGAGCCAGTGACAAACACTATTTAGAAATAAAATCCAAGCTAGAATCGCTAAGGGAGGATGCTGTCAGATTCATTGGGTTTAGGGATAGAGAAAAGGTCGCGGGTGATACCATTGCGGAATTTCCTTCCATCGATGATGAATTTGGCGTTGTAATGGGAGGAGTAATCCGATTGGATGCCTGCAACTATGATATGATCGAATTTATTAAGGACTCATACGAGGTTATATTCAAAATCATATTGATTTTGCTTGCCATTTAGGGCCTTAATTGTATGTTTATGGTGGCAGTGAGTAGATTTGAACTACTGACCAAGGGCTTATGGTCAAAACAATTAGCGATAATAATGAATATACATTTATGATAAAATTTTGTTATGAAGAGTCAGTCGGCTGATGGATTTTGGCGGATATTATCAGGATTAGAAGCATCACAATCAGAAAAAATCGTTGAAGATCTGAAATTCGTTGAACAAGCTGTCATTGATTGTTATGAGTGTGGCGTTGAAGCACCTACTCTTCCAAATATGGAAAAGAGAAATGAAGATATAAAGATAGCTGCACTGTTCTTAAAACGTTGTTTAAATGATTTACGCGCTCTTTGGAATCTGCTAGTTATAGGGTATTCAACTCAAGCAGGAACTATTGCAGCTGCTTTATTTGAAAACGCATTAATAATTAATTGCGTATTGAGCAATTCAAAAAGAGCTACAGAATTACGAAGGTCACCATCGGGGCAAATTCCTTGGACGGTAGCTGACCTATGCAAATTTCATATCAATGAAATATATAGCGCTGACAATTCATCAATTGATCTTGAGTATCAAACTGCATGCCTATACGCACATTATGTGTGGTTATGTATGCTCAAACATCCAAACATGCAGTCAGTGTTGCATGACGCTCTTGTGACAAATATACCGGGAGAGGGCTATTGCATTATGGCATCACCTGACGCCCGCAAAGAAGATATTCCTATTAAACTAACAATCCTTTTACTATCAATAAATCGGCTAATTAATGCAATCGATAGTTTTTCGAAAGCATATAAAATCGATAAAACAAACGAACAGGTAGTTGAATGGCAAAAGAAATTGGATTCCATCGTTCCTGTAATCAACAAAACTATTGATCAATATGAGTCCCAATCATTGCCTGTAAATATCGAGGGCACTAGATTTTTAAATAAAGCACGGCAAAAATTCAAGGATCAAATGCCGCAATAGCCTTAGCAATAGTAAGCCCTTTGTCTGATTAGGTACCTAAATAGGCTTGAGGATTTAGACTAATCCCTTGTTCGGATACAGGGCATTTAAGAGGAATGGTGGCAGCGACTGGGATTGAACCAGTGACCAAGGGCTTATGAGTCCCCTGCTCTACCGCTGAGCTACGCTGCCACGCACAACGTAAGATTCTACCCAACCCGGCTTTTCATGTCAAAGAGGCCACCGTACGGCAAATCAAGATCACATCGTCATTGCGGGCCCGTAGGGTGCGGCAATCCTGTACACCCGCATGACAGCACAAGATTGCTTCGCTTCGCTCGCAATGACAGAGTGGGGACGGTTCGTAATGAGGGGGATATGCATTCGTAATGACGAAGCTGCGTAAAAGATGCGTAAATGATGATTGACAACATTTTTGCGGATAGTGTAATATGTCATACAAGTTTACTACTTATGCTCATGTGCGCATAAGTATACGAGGGTAAGGATGCGTGATCTACTAAAAATATTCAAATCCCTGGCGGACGAAACGCGGCTGAGGATCATGTATTTGCTGATGGAAAGGGAGGCCTGCGTGCTGGAAATCAAGCAGGCCATGCGCATCAG
>CAYVBI010000219.1:0-3410 GCA_964448985.1 uncultured Dehalococcoidales bacterium | reverse complement strand
TTACGTTCGGCCTTGATCTGATCGTACCTGAGGGTTTCCTTCATGAAAAGCCACAATATGATACCGATCATCATCATGAAGAACATCACGCCATACATCCATCTCCAATCTAATCCGAGCTTATCGATGAGAAGGGACGGTAATAGCGCACTCAGGGGGATCATACCGAGAGTAAATACCAGCGCGACCATCTTGCCGCGGTTGGCAGCACGTGCCTCCTCGCCGATGGGAATTGCCCACATATTTGAGACTGTTGTGAGCATGGCAACAGCGTAAAATGCCATGAACATTAAGAACGAGGGTGTGAAATACACTATACAGATGCAGGAAGTCCCCATGAGCAACATTAATATAAAGAGCGACCACTTCCTGCCGATGATATCATTCAGCCCGTTGAGCAAGAATACGAGGAAAGTAGGGATGAGGAACAGTGACTCCGTCCAGGAAAATTGGGCCGGGGTTAAATTGTATTCCTTAAGTATATAGGGAAGGGCGGTTGTTTTGATCGTGGATATATACCAGTCCATTAGCGCCACGATGGTCATGAGCACGACTAAATAGCCAATGTAGCCGCGGCTTCTGGGTTGAATTGTAGGTACTGGTTTACTTGTAGTGCTATCCAACTTTTACCTCCACGCAGAAAATTTCAGATGAACCGGCGATCCAGCTGTAAGGCAGTTAACCGGATTGAATGCAACTATACTTACACCTCCTGCCCGATATCATTGACCTGAGTAACAATGATAGACTATTTTGCGGTTACCTGCACTCTTCGGCCATACAGCCGGTTATTTTCTCACGCAGAGAGATGAAACCATGGTCGGCGCGTGAGCGTGGATAGGAAAGCTCCACACTGTAGATCTGCTTAACTGTTCCCGGGCTGCCTGTCATCACCACGACCCTGTTTGAGAGATAAACCGCCTCTTCCACGCTGTGTGTGACGAAAACTACCGCCTTTTTATTATCTTGCCAGATGCGTAGCAGCTCGTTCTGCAGCTGGTTGCGTGTTTGTGCGTCAAGCGAACCGAACGGCTCGTCCATCAGCAGCACTTCCGGATTGTTGGCCAGCGCCCGGGCTATAGCTACCCGCTGCTTCATACCGCCGGAAAGCTCAGAGGGGTACTTATGGCCGCTGCCGGACAGCCCAACAAGGTCAATGCAATGTTCAGCGGTTCGCAGGCGTTCCGCTAGAGGTACTTTAAGCACCTCAGGACCGAAGGTCACATTATCCGTGACGTCCCGCCAGGGAAACAGTGCGAAATCCTGAAAGACCAACCCCCTATCCGGACCCGGTGCTGTCACCGGCTTTCCATCCAGGTAAATGTATCCCGAGCTAACTTGCTCCAGTCCGGCCACTAGCTTGAGCAGGGTGGTCTTGCCGCAGCCGGAGGGGCCTACCAGGCAAACGAATTCACCTTCTCCTATATCCAGGTTGAAGTCACGCAGGGCTATAGTGGACGTGCCGCCCTTTTTTTCCAAGAAGGTCTTGGTAACACCATCAATAATCAGCTTCTTAACGCTCATGCTGCCTTCCAGAAAAGGATATTATCCTCGAGCTTTTTGAGGCCGATGAACATGAGGTATCCCACGATGCCGATCATAAGCATGCCGGCCACTGTCTTGGCCGCCTCCATCGTGGAGTAATAGTACATAATCATATAACCGAGGCCGGAGTTGGAGCCGGTCAATTCAGCGGCGACCAGGCACATCCAACCCACCCCGATACCGATTCGCAGGCCTGCCATAATCGAAGGGGCCGCTGACGGTACACCAACCTTAAAAAGTATCTGCCGGGGGCCGGCGCCAAGTGTCCTGGCCACCTCTATCAGCTTGTGCGGCGTGTTCTCCATGCCGAGTACCGTATTAAGCAGAATCGGGAAAAAGGCGCCCAGCCAGATGAGGAAAACAGCCGGTTTGAAGCCCAGGCCGAACCATAACATGGCCAGAGGTATCCAGGCCAACGGTGGGATGGGGCGCAATATCTCAATGACGGGCTCAAGCAAGTCACGGGCATTTCTCCACCAGCCGATGATGATGCCGAGAAAAATACCGGTGACGGCCGCCAGGGCAAAGCCTACCATAACCCTCCACAGGCTGATCAGTGTATTGCCCATCAGTTCCCCTGCCCACACCATCCCCTGTGGGCCGGGCGCAACCAGTAGCTGCCCGAGGGCGACCACTACGGCAACAGGGGTAGGGAAAAGCTGAGGGATATTGGCCAGGAGGGCTGCACCCTCCCAGATCAGCAGGAAAAGAAGGACCGAAATAAGCCGTAAAGGACGCGTATCTTCACCTCTGAAGGTATTTGGTATCCACCACCATTTCGACAAATTTGTCCAAATCAGGGACATCATTAACCGTTATGATGGGTTTGATAGCCCCGCTTTCACCAAGATCAATAATCTCTCCGACAAATCTCTTAACGTCGTCCCCATTAAGAGAATAGGTATACTTAACGCGCTGGAAGGCGTTTTCAATGATGGCCGGGTCCAGCTTGGTCCATTTGCTTGCGATGGCTTTGGCCTCGGTTGGATTGGTTGCAATAAAATTCACAGCCTTGCGGTGCGCACGTATTACAGACGCTACAGTGCTGTCATGAGACTGGACGAAATCACCCCCGGCCACTATCACGCAACAGGGATGGCCGGGCCAGATATCTTTTGATTCCACCAGAACTTTGCCATAGCCGCCGACCACAGACTTGGCCACGAAAGGCTCCCATACAAAATAGCCGTCAATTCGCCCGGTCTGCAGGGACAGTGGCATGTCCGGAGGTTTAACCGTGCCGGGGAAAAGCTCGATATCGGTGTAACCTAAATTATTGTCGGCCAGAAGCATCCCGAACATCACATATTGTATTGATCCGGGGGCGGGCGTGGCTATCTTCCTTGATTTCAGCTCGGAGACGCTGTTTATATCTGTATCGGTCACCAGGCCGGATCCTTCCAGATTGACACCGGAGACGATGGAAAGCGGGATCTTACGCGCCGCCGCCATCACGGCGGGCGCCATACCGACGTAGCCCATATCGATCTGGCCGGCTGCCAGAGCATCCATCTCTGCGGGGCCGGCATCAAATGGCCCCACTACCTCCACGTTTAGCCCCTCTTCAGCAAAAAAGCCCTTGTCCTCGGCTACGAAGAACGGCAGATGGTGAAGGTCGCCCAGAAGGTAACCGATGCGCACTGAAGGCGGCGTTGCAGGTGCGCAGCCTGACAGGCTGCCAAGCGAAGTGAACAACAGCAAGGACAGGATAAGACCGTGTAGTATTTTGGATATAGATTTCATGGAATACCCCCGGTTCAGCCAATTATACCAGCAATAAGACAGTTGATTAAATTATACAATATTTGTATAATTTGTCTAATGCCAGGGATATGAATTAAGTGGTTTGGTTTGGTGTTATTGCT
>CAYVBI010000218.1:0-3424 GCA_964448985.1 uncultured Dehalococcoidales bacterium | reverse complement strand
GCAGGCCCATCCAGCCCAATTCCGCCATGCGTTTCCACGTGCCGGGATCATAGCCCCGCCCGTCTTTCTCCAGCTCACGCGTCCTCGATTTAGGGCATTCCCCGGCCAGGAACTCCCGGGCCATTGTCCTCAGCATGTCCTGCTGTTCTGTGTACTTGAAGTTCACCTTTAAAAAATCCTCGCGCTTAGTATGACCTGGGCAGGCCCAGCTTGAACTTGCCGATGATGTTCTTTTCGATCTCATCCGTTCCGGCCGCTATAGCTGTGCCCGGAGACATCAGGTACTGCCGTTGTATCAGACCTTTCAGCCTGGACAGTCTGGAATGCTGCTCTACCTGGGAGCAGGACCCCAGGATGTCGGTGCCCGCCAGGGCCAGTTGCTCCAGCAGGTGATCGGCAAATGACTTGTTCCTGGAAGCCTCGTATACCGGGACCGCGCCCTCGCCCAGCTTCCAGGCGATCTCATAGGCGAACATCTTGAGGGTCTCCAGTTCGACAGCCAGCTCCGCCAGCCTGTGCCTGACCACGGGATCTGCGGCCATCGATTTGCCGTTGCGCTGGGTCTCCCCAACGTATTTGGCCAGGCCGTACAGGATCCGCCTGGCGGTGCCGTAGGACTGGCCGCAGAAACTATGCCGTTCGTAGGCCAGTGACTTCATAAGCTGGTACCAGCCCCGGTTTTCCTCACCCACCAGGTCCACCGCCGGCACATGCACGTTGTCGAAGAAAACCTCGTTGAATATATGCTCGCCGCTGTAGTTCAGCAGCGGCTTGACGATTATGCCCGGACTTTTCATATCCACGATGAACAGGCTGATGCCGTCCTGCGGCTTTGCGCAGTTCAAGTCCGTTTTGACCGCCAGCCAGCACCATCTGGCCCGGTGGGCGCAGCTCGTCCAGACCTTCTGGCCGTTGATTGTATATTCGTCGCCCTGGCGTACGGCCGACGTGCGGATGCTGGCAAAATCCGATCCTGAATTCGGCTCGCTGTAACCCGTGCACCAGATGCCGTCCGGGCTGCCGGAGGATATCATGGGAAGGTATTTCTGTCTCTGCTCTTCGTTGCCGTAGAGCATCAGGGAGGGGCCGACCCATCCCGTGCCGCTTACTCCCATGGAGAGGCCGGGGATACCCCAGTAAGCGGCCTCCATGGCAAAGATCATCTGTTCCAGGTGGGTGGCATCCCGGCCGCCGTACCGCTTCGGCCAGCCCATGGTTAGCCATCCCCTCTCGGCCAGCTTCCTGGAGACGGACAGGCTGAAAGCCCAGTCCTCGTCGCGGCTTTCCTCGTCAAGGAAATTGACTATTGAGCTATCAGGTATCTCCCGCCGGGCAAACTCACTCACCTCCTGCCGTAGCGTTTCCTCTCTTTGCCCCAGGCCAAAATCCATCTCTAACTCTCAATGCAGCGGTGCGAAATTGCTTATAGATTATGCACATAAAATGGCACTGTCAAGGGATAATCATGACCAAACACGGACATATAATACTAAAAACGTGCCGATAATAGATACATGTCCGCCATGGCCGGGGATCACCCGGGGCATGCTTCACCAAAATAGTTCCGAAAAAAGAAAAACGGTCATGTATAAAAAAACTTTTTACTCTCGATCAACGGCAAGTCCTGTGCAATGCCTGCGTCCGTAAAAGGCGCTTAAAGGGGCTATTTATGCCGGAATTCGTCATGTTATAATTGGGATTCATGGATGAATTAGATAGTCTGTTGATAGGCGAGCTGGCCAACGACGCGCGGCAGAGCAACATCGACCTGTCCCGCAAGCTGGGGGTGAGTGAAAAGACCGTCAGGCGAAGGATAGCCCGACTGGTGGAGCAGGGTGTAATCAACTGGTCGGTGATACCTGATCCGGCCAAGCTGGGATACAGCGTAAGGGCATTTATTTTGCTGGAGGTCGAGGCGCCCCACGTGGACGACATCACGCAGTCGCTGGCGAGCTGCAGCAATGTCGACTTCGTGGCGCTCTGCACCGGTCCCTTCGATATCCTGTTCGGCGCCTGGTTCGCCTCGTCCGCCAGCATGGCCAAATTCCTCAAGGACTACCTGCCCAAGATCACGGGCGTGAGGAAGAGCCAGACCCACGTGGCGCTGCAGGTTACCACGGGCAAGATCGCCAATATAGCTACGCTGAAGGAAGGACCGGAAGAATAATCCGGCCTTGATTAAACAGGGAGCTGATTTGCAGTTTCAATATGTTCCCTACATCTGGCCCCTTTTAGCCTCCGCGCTCGTTACCCTGGGCCTTGCCGTCTATTCGCTATGGCACAGGGATGTCAGGGGAGCATTGCCTTTCGGCCTCTGCATGCTGCTGGCTACTTTATGGTCGGTGAGCAATGCGATGGAAAGATCGGGCGCCGACCTGCCCACCATGCTCTTCTGGGCCAATCTCCAGTATATATCTTATACCGTTTGCCCCGTGCTCTGGCTGATCATGGTATTGCTCTTTGTCGAGCGTGACAGCTGGGTCACCGCAAGGAATATAGGTCTGCTTCTCATTGTGCCGGCGACTACAATGATAATACTCTGGACCGGCGATCCCTATTCGTTGATACGGCAGAACATACACCTGGACATGGGCGCGGCTTACCCCGTCATAGGAAAGACGTATGGGATCTGGTTCTGGTTGATTTTAGGCTATGCCGACCTTCTCAATATTATATCGATGGTGCTGATGGGATGGACCCTGCGCAGAAAGTCCCTCTTATACCGCAGGCAGGTGCTGGTGCTGTTTATCGGGCTGGGGCTGGTCATTCTGCAAAATATAGTTTACCTGAGCGGGATCTATCCGGCCCGCTACTTTGATATGACGCCGGTAGTCATGGGCGTATCCGGGCTTATCATCGCCTGGGGCATATTCAGCTTCCGGCTATTCGACATCGTCCCTGTGGCCAGGGAGAACATCATCGAGAATATGGCCGACGGCCTGATCGTGCTGGATGGCCGGAATAGAATAGTGGATATCAACTTGACGGCGAAGGCAATCTTTACAAGTACATCCGGACAGTCGATCGGGCGGGATGCCAGGGACTTTTTTAATGATTGGCCGGCTTTCGCGGCAGCCGATTGTGATCCGGCAAAACTGCCGGGCGAGATGGTCATCGAAAAAGACGGACACAGAAGAATCTACGAGGTATCCTGTTCACCTCTTATTGACAGGTGGGGAAAACGCAACGGGATGTCCCTTATTTTCCATGACGTCACCGAGCAGAGAGAGTCGCAGGCCAGGCTGATGGGACAGCAGAGGGCGCTGGCCACATCGGAGGAGAGAGAAAGGCTGGCCAGGGACCTGCATGACGACCTGGGGCAGGTCTTCGGCTTCATCAATGTGCAGGCGCAGACTATTAAAAGAGAGTTGTCCAACGCCGGGATCGACATTCCCTCAAGTAAACTGGACAGGCTGATCGAGGT
>CAYVBI010000217.1:0-3424 GCA_964448985.1 uncultured Dehalococcoidales bacterium | reverse complement strand
CGGTCCCCACCTGCTGCACGACTACCGTGAGGTCTTTTACCCCCTTTTTGGCCAGCGCCTGCGTCAGCGCCGTTGGCTTGCCCGCGGTGAAAAAGCTGCCAAAGGCGATGACAGCGCCGTCCGGTATATCGGCAATCGCCAGTTCTGCCGAGGTATAAGTCTTGTCCATGTCAGAAAGCCTCCATATTAAGACATATAGATATCATAATTATTTCGTATATATCAGGATTTAATTGAGGCACACTTTCAGGAGCTTTTTCTGCGCGTATTTTTTTTGGATTTTGCCGAGGTAAGGCTATCGCTGCCGTTTGATAAACCGGACATCATCCTTGCATTGGAGGCAAGGTGCTCCTTACTGGCCCCGAGATAATCGACCGCGGCATTGCTGATTTTCTGTGTCAATTTAACCAGTGTCTCGCGCTCCTCCGGCGTTAGAGCGTAAAATACTCTCTCCATGGCATCTTTGATGCCAGCACCGAGATCTGTCAACAGCGCTAATCCCTTTGGCGTCATCTCCACTTCGACGGCCCGCCTGTCGCTTTTGGACCTGCGCCGCGTGATTATCTTGCGTTTGTGCAGCCTGTCAAGCAGAGGACTGACTGAATGAGTTTCCAGAGGAAGCACGTGGGATATCTCCGTAGGGCTCAAAGGTTTCTTGGCATAATAAAGCGCCTGCAATGTGGTCACCTGGGAAACGGTTAATTTACCGGGGCGTAAACTCCTCTCCAGCGCCTTGGCCCAGATGTTCCATGACTGGGCGAAATTAACCACGATCCACATCTGCTCCGGTGAGGGCCCGACTTCAATGGATTTTTTCGCTTTCGCCATATTTCTGACCACTTCTTAATAGTATTTTAATTATGATAACACCATATGACCGAATACGTCAAAGATATACAACGGAATCTAAATCTTATCGATATATTACAATATTATGTATATCCATACTGATTAATTTTATATTGACAAAATTTATGCGGTTGTAATACAATATTACCTTGAGATTGGCAAGAGGGCATGACTTCGTATTTAAATGTCTTCGAGTCTGAATTTTTCAACTTCAGTCCGGATCCAATATTAGTAAAGCGGAGGATTTTATGCACACGACACTGAGTTCTGAAAAAGGCTTAAAGGATCTTACAACGCTTGGCCTTGAGGCCAATAGGACTAAATATGCTCTGCAGTGGAAGAAGGAGGGCAAAAAGGTAGCCGGTTTGCTGTGCTCCTACATCCCCGAGGAGATAGTCCATGCGGCCGGTGTTTTGCCCTGGCGTGTATTCGGCACCTGGCAGGCCGGCACTCCGCACGCCAACGAATGGAGGCCTGCCGACACCTGCCTTTATTGCAATCACGTGCTTGAGGCGCTGCTTGTAGACCAGCTTGATTTCCTGGATGCCGTGGTGGGGACCGACTGGGACCAGGATCTTGTACGGCTGTGGGACGTATGGCGCTATGTAGAAAAAACACCCACCACCCTGATCATAGATGTGCCGATCATCAATACTGAGACCGCTATCAAGTTCCTCACAAAGCAGTTTCACAAATTTATCGGCGAGATGGAAAAACTGGCGGGGCGCCCGATTATAGACGACGATTTGAAGCGCAGTATCGCTGTCCTTGAAAGAACGCGGCACCTGATGAAAAGGTTATATGAGCTCAGGAACACAGAGTCACCGGCGCTCACCGGCGCGGAGATGCTGGGCATAACCACCGCAGCCATGTTGATGCCTAAAGAGGAATTCAATGATAGGATTGAAGCCCTGTTGCCCTACCTGGAAAAGAGGAAGATATCCGCGGAAAAATCCCGCCCGAGGTTACTGGTATCCAGCGACCGTCTGGATAATCCGGGACACCTGGCAGCCATCGAAGATGCAGGGTGCGTTGTAGCCATGGACGACCTCGATACCGGGAGCCGACACTACTGGCGACACGTGGAGATCAATTCAGCGAATTCTCCAAGCACCCGCCAGGAGATCGTAGCAGGTCTGGCCAGAAGATACCTGATGCAGCCAGCCAGCCCCAGGATGCTGAACTGGGATGACCAGGTCGACCAGGTGGTCCACTGGGTGCACGACTATAACATCCAGGGTGTTATCGAACTCCCGCAGGCTTTCTCACGTTACCGTGAATTCCGGGCCAACTTCTTCAGGAGCAAGTTGGAGGAGGCCGGGATACCCGTAATGTCTTACCGCAGGGAATACTGTGTATCCAACGTGGGACAGATGAAGACCAGGGTCGGAGCATTCATCGAGATGATCGAGTCTAAAGCCTGAATGCGACGCCTGGCGAATAATTAGAGGGAGAATGATATGACTTGGCTTGAGCAGGAAATAGCAAGAAATCAAAAAAGGATAGACCGCATTACCACCAATCCCGATGCCACAAAAATCAAGGCTAACAAACTTCTGTATGAGCTGGAACGTGATCTGAGGATCGCGCAGCTGGATGCATGGAAAACAGGAAACAAGCCGCTGATAAACTCCGACCACCTGCCCCCGCTGGTGTATGCCATGGGCGGCATCGGCTTAGACATGACGGGCGCTGCCGATAGGACCATGCTGGCGACGGAATACTTCAATGTATTGAGATCCAATAACTTTCCTGACGACGCCTGTGACCGTACCATCGTAATCATCGCTCTCACCGTGAGCAAAAACTTCCCGCCTCCCAATTTCGTTATCTCCACCTCGTTCGCCTGCCCCATGGAGTGCGTGTCGCCCAAAGCCATAGGCGAATACTATAACTTGCCAATTTTCCACGTGGACACCACTCTCGAGACCAGCGACGACGCTCTGACATATGTAGCAGATCAGATAGGTGAACTGATCGAATACGCCGAGGCCAAGGTGCCTGGCATTAAATACAGCGAAGAGCGGCTCTTATTTGCCTTCGAACAGGACACGATCGCCCATGAATGCGCCAAACAGATACATAAGCTGAGAAAAAGGGTGCCATGTCCCCTGGCTGGACAGGACGCCTTCCGCCTGCCCAGGATCCCCTCTATGTACCCGGACCCAAAGAAGGGCGCGGAGTACTGGAAACAGTTCGCAGAGGAGCTGCACGAGCGGGCGGAAAAGGGTTACGGCGTGCTCGAGGATGAGAAACTCAGATTCCTCTGGGCTGTGACCGGTCCCTTCTATTTCAACCCCTTCGACCTCCTGGCTAAAAGAGGGGTGGCTGTGCCGGCCCTGCAGTTCGGAGTAATGAGCCGCTGGTTCGGCGCCGAATACGGCCTTTTCGGCGACGAAACAGAATACGGTCGCAAACTGAACCCACTGGAGGAGATGGCCCGCTTCCTGAACGGCAATACCTGGGCCGGGCTGGGCAACCGCTGGGTGGACAGCACCGTGAACATGGCCAGGGACCTCAAATGCGACGGCATTATTTATTTCCTGCAGCTCGGCTGCAGCGCCAGCGGCGGCGT
>CAYVBI010000216.1:0-3427 GCA_964448985.1 uncultured Dehalococcoidales bacterium | reverse complement strand
GCAATCTGGTTAAATAGCTTACGCAGGAAAGGATTGGTTTTCGGCAATAGATAAGAGGCATTCCGGCGGGTAAAATCCTTATTTTCAGGAGCAGTACATCTGGCGGCAAACAAGCCGTAGGCAATGGTCTGCGCATACATATCGGCAAAATACTCGACCGACAGGTCAGGTATGAGGTTTTCTCGAAAAGCGGATAGCTGGGTATGTAGGCTACCCCTTTCCAGTTCCTTCTCAAAGGCGTTAATGATGAGATTGCGAATCAGGTGCGCCTGCCGGGCCATACGCTGGGCAAGCTCTTTGGGTGTACCCACGCCCTCGGCTTTATGTGCGAGAAAATTATTCAGAAGCTCGGCTACAGCCTGAATGCCGTCTTTGTCCCGCTTAATGCGGCCCTCATTTGAAGCTGTACCGAGGCATGCCGAAAGCCGGCGCTCGCCATTCACGTACCAGCGGAACTCAAGGTAATCGGTCAGGATAAGATTACTGAGTGAATCGCGGTAGCGGTTTAGCTGTTCCGATTTCTCCACTTCGTCCAGGCTCTTGCCGATGTCCTTGGCCTCAATATAGCCAATGGTGGCTGAGCCTTTTCTGAGGATGAAGTCAGGGGCGCCGCACTCAATATGTTTCGGCTCGTTGGTGGCTGTGATTCCCGAATCCAGGCTTTCAACCAGTGTTTCCAGCGCCGAACGGTGAGTGTATTCGGTCGCATCACCCAGCGCCAGCTTTTTCTCAATGGCGCTAATATAATTCCGAAATGGCTTCAAAACTTCCGCCAAGGTACTACACTTCCTAAAAGTCCTGTTACGCTATTTCACGAATATACCAATAGTTGAGACTAAAGCAGCTATGCACATGATTATTGTTAGTATGATGATCATTGTGGTTTGTTTTTTCTGTTGTCGCCTTACAATTTCTGCCAGATAAAAGTTCAGACTCACGGATGTATTCTTTGCCACTTCATCATACCGCTTTTCAAGTTCAATCTCAGATAAGTTCTGCAATTCCTTAAGTTTCTCTGCCATATACACCTACCCTTCCTTCCATATAAGCTGAATGCTTAAGGCTGTTTATCTAAACTCCATAGTATCCTTTGGCGGCATTATACTACATGACCAGCTCACACGAAATAGTGCAAAGCAGTAGACTACGTGCATTCCTGTATAATAAGTTCAGAATTATCGTAGGTAAGAATTATGGATATAAACATACTTGAGAAAGTTAAAAGACTCGCCATTATTGCCATGGTCTCTGATGACGAGTTGATGGATAAGTTGGTTCTGAAAGGTGGCAATGCGATCGATCTGATTTATCAGGTCTCCGGCAGGGCCTCAACAGATGTCGACTTCTCAATGTCAGCGGAATTTTCAGATGAAGAATTAAAGAGCATATATGATAAGGTTGAACGTGTTCTACGGACAACTTTTCATCCAGAAGGTTGGAGAGTATTTGATGTCACTTTCATTGAAAAACCGGATATGTTAGATGCCCAGCAGAAAATGTTCTGGGGCGGTTATAGGATCGGCTTTAAAATAATTCCTGAAGCCATATATGAAGGAAAGTCAAAAGATATTGAATATTTGCGCAGAACTGCAACTGTCACGGGACCTGATAACCGGCGTATCTTTGAAATTGAAATAAGTAAATTTGAATACTGTATAGGCAAAGAAGCAAAAGAAATGGATGGTTACAAGGTCTACGTTTATAGTCCCGAAATGATAGTTCTTGAGAAAATGAGGGCTATTTGCCAGCAAATTCCTGGCTACGGAGATATTGTGAAAACACACACGCCCACAGCGAGGGCCAGAGACTTCTTTGATATCTATATCCTGCTGGAGCACTTTCGCATCGATTTAAACGATACCAGAATAAAAGACCTTTTAATAAAAATATTCGAGGCGAAAAAGGTGCCACTGTATTTCTTAAGGGAATTAAAGGATTACAGGGAATTCCACCGGCAGGACTTTATCTCTGTAGTTAACACTGTTAAAAGCGGGGTGCAACTTAAGGATTTTGATTTCTATTTTGATTACGTTGTAGGTAAATTTGCTGCGATAGAATTCTAAAATCCTCGGGGATAGTACAGTCTCCATTCTTTTGAGTATTCCCTTTCTTTCATCTGATGGGTAAGATAGAAATCATATTTGAAATCAAATTGCTTTAACAACTCGATCTGAGTTTCTTTGTAAACTCCAGCTTTGTGAAGATAAAACCCGATGGCCTGGTGATATGGGTAAATGTAGTTTAATTTTCGTAACAGGGCTGTAAGTTTATTGATCGAAACCCTTCCCTGGGCTTTCCGATATGTATTGAGAACTTCGTATATTCCGCCAGCGTAAAATGGCCTTACAGCTATATCGATCAGCGTCCTTTCAATGTCGGTAACTTGTAATTTTTCATTTTCATCGGTGACAATTTCCATGACCCCCCGCCTGTTGGTAAATTGCCCGTTGACCATACATATTTTGTAATCTTCGAATATAGCAGTATTGCTGGATATCCTGGCAGGGCTTGAAAACGCCCTGTCTATGCCGCTTTGCAACAATACATTATCACTGCGGGCCTTCTCTGATTGTTCAAAGTTGACGTATACAGTTTTGGGGACCTGTTCAGTCAAGTTGTGCAAAAACGTGGCTGTATAGTGGGTTAAATATGAACTATTTTCTAAACTAAGCGCCAGGCTCAAAGTCGACGCATCGCCCCAGGTGAATCTTGTTACCCTCCTTATCGGAAAATCAAAATCAACCTTTTTTATTTTTGTATATAGAAGCAGCAGTTTAATGAATTCCCGCGTGGTTAAGCTCACAGGGAGCCGCCAGAAACTCCTGTTTTTTTCAAGTATTGTCGAGATATCCAAGTATGCGAATACATTCTTGCTGGAGTTATCAAACTCAGCAATGATGTCCTTCTTTGCTATCTGGAAACGTGACTTAGCCATTCATACTCATATATTCTATAATAGGTATACATACCTATTATAGTAATAAAGTTAGTAAATGTCAAATACTATAGAATTTTGGTGCTTATTACATTGTACTATATAGTATATATACTATATAGTACATGGTTTTATTTTCAAGTTAAGGACCAGACCATCACCTATTTGTTTTTAGCCATCTGTGCGGTTGGGGTATGGTTAGTGAGCTATGACTTCGTAATCAGAGAGGGTTTTGTACGGGTCAGTGCCGAGGCACGAGCTTCGCCCTGGAGAGCTTGACCAGGTAGATAACCAGAGAGACTGCGGCGTAGAGGAGTCCCAGCAGGATCAGGCTGAACTTGCAGGCCGCGCAGAAAGCGGCTACCTGAGGGTACGGATCGGCAGGACTGCCGTACATCATGGTTATCAGGGCATAGTTCTCAACGGCATCGAAAATGGCCGCCAGCCACAGCCCCCAGGCCAGCAGCATGCCGAGATTGCGCCACCCGCTTC
>CAYVBI010000215.1:0-3463 GCA_964448985.1 uncultured Dehalococcoidales bacterium | reverse complement strand
ACGAGATCAATGAACCCAACGCTACCGTCTGCCAGAAATGTGGCGCGAGGTTCTGCCCGCATTGTCATCTCTTAATCGAATCCCCCGATGCATCCATCTGTCCGCACTGCGGCAAGAAAGATCTTTCCTTCAGGCCCGGCAAGTACTCTGCCGGCAGCTTCTCGGCTTCGACTGTAGCGCCCGGCGCCATGCCGGCCAGCAGGTATGTCTGCCCGAGCTGCGGGAACAGGATAGATCCTTCGCTGGGCAAGTGCCCCTATTGCGGACAATTGGGAAACCGCTTCACCATGATGCCAACCCAGGGCCACGGTGTTATGAAGCCCGCCCAGGGCGACTTCGCTCACACGTTCACAGCCCCTCCGCCCGTTGAAGAGGGCCCCACTACGCAGAAAGTCTGTTCCAAGTGCGGCAGGGTCATTCCGCCCGGGTCCAGCCTGTGCCCCGTGCACGGCAAGTTCGGGGGCGGCAGCACACTGAGAAATATCACTCCTCCCGTCAGGGACAAGACCTTTGAGGGCGAAGTGTACAGGAGGATGGAGGAGAAGAAGGCAGGACCTGCCCGGTCCAGCGTCAGACAGGTAGCGCCCGAGGAGATATATCCGCAGATGCAGGCCGCTCCGGCCTCGCCGGAGGCGCCGCCTGCGCCCATGGAGCAGCGTACCTGTCCGAGCTGCGGCTACGCCGTGCCCGACCGCAGCAAGGTCTGCCCGACATGCGGCAACAACCGTCTTCCGCCGGAGAGGAGCAAGCCTTTTGTGAAGGCCGAGGACCGTTACAAGGCCGTGGAGGCCGCGCAGCAGGCGTACGCCGCCTATCCACCGCAGTATCCGCCGCCGCAAGACCAGTATTACGGGCAGCCGGCGGTACAACCATACGAAATGGCCTACCCTACGCCAACGCCCGGATTCGTGGAGGAGATCTATCCCGAAAAAAAACGCGGGAAGGAGAGGAAGCCCCGTGAGCGCCAGGAGAGGATGGCAAAGCCGGGGCAGCGGTCTTCCCCCATTCCCATATTGCTGGCGCTCATTGCGCTGACCGGAGTCATCATCATGGGAGTCGTTTTCCTTATAGACCAGCTCAAGACGCCTGCGCCGGCTGTTATACCCAATACACCAATCACCACACCCTCCGGCACAACCGAGGGGCCCGAGATATCCGATGTTGAATATTCCAATATCACACGCACAGGCGCCACCGTGACCTGGGTAACCGATAAGAAGTCCAACAGCCTGGTGATCTACTGCCTGGACGGGGGCACGCTGTGCGAAAACGCCAGGGACGAGGCGCTGGTCACCAGCCACAGCGTCGACCTGACCGATCTCGGGCAGGGCAAGTCCTATCACATAACGGTGAAATCTGCGCTGGGCAACGACGCCGATTCGGCGGACTCCAGCCTGGAAGTGACCTCCGTGCTGAGGACCCTGGACGTACAGGATACTACGCCGCCGGTGATCAGTGAGGTGAAGGTCACCAATCTCTCCGGTTCGGGATCGGCCGAGATAACCTGGAAGACGGACGAGCCGGCCACCAGCCAGGTCAGCTATGGGACATCCGCCGGCTACGGCACACTGCAGCCGTCGCAAACCGACACCACGCTGGCAACCTTCCATGACGTAATGCTCAACGGGCTGTCCCCGCAGACGACCTTCCATTACAAGGTGGTGTCGAGGGACGCCGACGGCAACGAGAAGTCATCTGCCGATGCCACATTCACAACGCCCGTTCCTGCCGGCTCCTCGGTTGGAAATTCGGCGCCCGATTTTAGTCTGCGCTGCGCCGACGGCAGCCAGGTGACCCTCAGCGCGCTGCAGGGCAAAAAAGTCATCGTCAACTTCTGGAATCTGTACTGCCCATACTGCATGGAGGAGATGCCCGATTTTCAGACTGTGTATACGAGTCGTGCGGATGTAGCAATACTGATGATCAACAGCGCCGCAGGTGGGTTCCCCGCCAACAGCGATGCATCCGTAGGAGCGGAAATCACGAACAAGGAGTGGTCTTTCACAGTCCCGCTGGACGATTCAGGTGTCGTAGCTATGGCATATGACGTGACCAGCTTCATACCTATGACCTTTTTCATTGACTCCAGCGGCATCATCCGGGCCAGGCAGGAGGGCAAATTCAGCAACGCCGCCGCCATTGAAACCATGCTGAATTCGTATTAGATACCTCTGCCCTCGCAATTCTTAAGCCTGCAACTGCCGCATTTTCCTTTTACCCCACCCGGCCCTCCGTTTTCACACAATTGCACCTGCGTTTTCATCATATCTTCATACGCCACGGATACAATTAGAGTTATATAACAATTAAAGGAGTACTGAAATGATGGGTTACTGGTTTACGGGAATGGGATGGTGGATGGCGTTTGCAGCCATTTTCTTCGTATTATTCTGGGGCGGTGTTATCTGGCTCGTAGTCTGGGGTGTGAGCAAAGCAACCGGGCACAGGGCCGGCTGCACGACAATGGAAAGCCCCCTGGAGATCGCCAAGCGGCGATATGCTCAATCAGAGATCACCAGGGAGCAGTTCGAGCAGATTAAGAAAGACCTTTAGCTACGATACGGTTCTTTATATCGATGTTGTCTTTCCCCTATATAGGCTGTACTATATATTTATCGGGGTGGATTAAAGAGGCGTTGAGCATATACGGAGATGAGTCATGGTTGTATCTGATAAGCTGATAAAAGAAGCTCTGAATTCCACAGGCGGTAAAGAACAATTCGCCAGCCAGTATAAGCAGTATAGCAATAGCGTGCGGTTCATTGATGAACACAGGCAGGAGTTGCTGAAAAAACATGACGGCGAATGGATAGCGGTCTACAATTCTGAAGTTGTTGCCTGCAGTAAAAAATACGATCCGCTGACCCGCAAGATTGGACGTTTGAAGCTGCCCGTTAAGGAAGTAGTTATAAAATATATATCCAGCCGCAAAGTGGTGACGCTCTTCTAACGTATGCCGAAGATTACGTGTAAACTATCCACGTTTGGATTTCAGATGGCGCCTGCACCGGCCGTGCAGGCGCTTTGTTATATACCACGAATACATCACAGCGAGTGGGTTGACTTCATGATTGACACAGGCGCATCCGCCACATGCCTCAACGGTATTTATGCATTAGGTTTGGAGCAGTTTAAACGCGTAACCACAATCCGCAGATCAACTGGAATTAGTGGAAGCTGCGATTACTTCTACGAAGACGCATTATTGATTTTCATGGATATGAAAAACCGCAAACTGGCAATTTTAGTAACCATGATTATGACTATGCTTTGCTCTTTTTATAAGCGTATCTGCGCAATAGCTTTGACGAGGCTCTCAGCAATAACTATAATAAACGGTCTGATGTTGCGACCGAAAGATTCGTTAGATTATTGACCTAGAACGTCCAATTTCAGCTTCACCAAGCAACGCGGAGGGGTGACCGAGTGGACGATGGTGACGGTCTTGAAAACCGTTTTAGCT
>CAYVBI010000214.1:1271-3465 GCA_964448985.1 uncultured Dehalococcoidales bacterium | reverse complement strand
TCAAGACAATGAAGTCATCGGTGGCGGCGGCTGCCCCTCTCCTGCCGGAGACGAAAAAGCAGTGGGAGGCGGTCACGGGCGGCAAGATCGTGGAGGCCTACGGCCTTACGGAGTCTGGCGTGCTCGCTATGGGTCCCTTCCTGGGCAAATGGAAGGAAGGGGCGGTCGGTATGCCCACACCTGATACTGTTATCAAGATTGTCGATATCGAGACGGGAAAAACAGAGCTTAAGGTGGGCGATGCAGGTGAAATCATAGCCAAGGGGCCGCACATCATGCAGGGTTACTGGAATCGTCCTGAAGCTACTGCGGAGATGCTGCGCGACGGATGGCTTTATACGGGTGATATCGGCTATCTGGATGAGGACGGGTACCTCTTTATAACGTCCCGCAAGAAGGACCTGATCAAGCCCAGCGGTCACCAGGTCTTCCCCATCGAGATCGAAGAAATCATTTCTCAACACCCGGCCGTGCTCGAGGTGGGTGTTGCCGGTATACCTGATGCCGCCCAGGGCGAGGCCGTGAAAGCCTGGGTGGTGCTGAGGACGGAACAATCATGCACTGTCGAGGAGATACAGGTCTTCTGCCGCGAGAGGCTGACGGCTTACAAGGTGCCCAAGCACGTGGAGTTCCGTGATGCCCTGCCCAAGACCATGGTGGGCAAGGTGCTGCGCCGCGTGCTGCAGGAAGAGGAAAAGGAAAAGAAAAAGTAGCGGGGATCTTAAGTTCGGTCAGGCCCTGCCCTGGCTCTTGATAAAGGACAGGACTTTCGGCAGGCTGAATGTGCCTTCCATCGGCCCCATGCGCGAGGCAGCCAGCGCGCCCATTGCGCTGGCCAGCAGGGCGGAGTACTCGATCGGAAGGTTGTCCAGGTAGCCGCTGATAAAGCCGGCGTCGAAACAGTCGCCCGCGCCGGTGGGGTCAACGGCCTTGACCTTGAAGCCCGGCACCTCTATAGTCGTCTCTCTGGTGAAAACGCGGCAGCCGCTCTCCCCCAGTTTGAGTACAACTATCTTCACTCCCATCTCAATGAGACGCCGGCAGGCCAGGTCGCTGTCAGGTTCATGAACGAGAAGGCTGGCCTCCCCGCCGCTGGGCAGCACTATATCCGAAAGTTGGACCACCGGCAGAAGTATGCTTCTGCACTCCTGGGCCGATAGCAGCTCCGGCCTGAGGTTGGGGTCCAGGCTGACGCTTCCGCCGGACTCCTTAACAGCCCTGGCTGTTGCAAGGCAGGTGTCATGCATAGCACGGCTGATCGATAGTGAGCAGCCCATGATATGGAAGTGTCGGAAAGATGCCGCGTAGCGTGCTGCCTGTGAAGCGGACGGCAGACGGTCGGAAGCCGTACCGGCGATGTGAAAAATGAATTTCCGTCCGCCCGATTTGTCATAAGAGACAAAGGCGCAGCCGGTAGATTTATAATTGACGGTTTTAATCAGCCTGCCATTTATGCCGTCATGGGTGAAGCGGTCCCTGATCAGCCGGCCAAATCCATCGTTGCCTGTTGATCCCACGAAGCCGGTGCGTTTGCCTATTTTGGACGAGGCATCCGCAAAAATGGCCGGCGCACCGCTGGCATAGGGACCCCTGAATTCTCCCATAACATCCAGCGGCTGTCCTGCTGCGGGACGCATTACCTCGACTATCATCTCTCCTGCTGTCAGCACTTGTCCTTCGCCCCAGAACGGTAGCCTGCTGCGCCGTTCGAACTCCTTTTCAAGCACTGGGACGGTGTCATACAGGTTGAAGGCGCGGCAGTATTTCAGTATCTGCTGTGAGATGCGCTCGACCACGTACCGGTGAGGATCGAAACCGTCTTTGGCCAGATTTGCGTACAAGCGTTGACGCGCTTCCACTACCGCCTTGTCCGTCCACATATAGCGTGCGCCGGTCTTGAGCAGCCAGCTACGCCTGTCGGGGGGTAGTTCGGCGAACGGCTTGCCGGTCTCCTCAGGGTGCAGCCACTTACGCCACCGGCCGGACCGGATGACGGCCTGTGTAAGCGATTCTTTAAACAGTGAATGCGCCATATCGTTTCTGATCGGGGCGGACTTTTCCCTCGATTCGAGCTCGAAAAGGGCTTCGCATTCAATCTCGGTAAACTCGGGGCCGACGTTGGCGCCGCCCATTCTGCTGGTGGGGTAGGCAGAGGGATTTTCCACATTGTCCGTATAGTGCCCCTTGAGCACCA
>CAYVBI010000214.1:0-1261 GCA_964448985.1 uncultured Dehalococcoidales bacterium | reverse complement strand
AAGGTGGTATCCAGGTCAGTTCCTACCTTGCCTACGATAAAGCACGGCCATGCCCGGCTCAATCCTTCCCGGGTCATCATTTTGCGCAGTCCGGCCAGGAAATTGCCGAACATATCCTCGTCGGCCAGGCCGCCCTTGACCTCCTCGGTTCCTACCTCGTAGGCGATGGGAGGCAGTCCACGTTTTATGCGATATGACTCACAGTGCTTAATCAGCAGGACGCTTCTCTCTACAATTGTATTGAGTTGAAGTGTCCGGCCGGGCGGCAGATCGCGGTCAACAGTGGGGTCGATATGTAGCAGGTCGAAACCTGCCTCGATGGCGGACTCCAGGGACCTTTTAACTGCGTTCATGGTGCGGTTGTAAGGCCATTTCTCGCTGGTGTGCCTGTCCCGCAGCCATGGCCCGACATGGTCGACACCGAGCAGTACCGGGCCTTTAAAACCTGTTTTCCTGGCGGTCTGCCTTATCAGAGTTGTGAAACGCGCGTGGCTCCAGCCCGTATAGCCCCCGTCGAGGTCAACCTGGTTGAGCGTAGCGGCAAAAAATATAGGGCAGTCCGCCTGTTTGGCTGCAACCAGAGCCGCCTCCACGACGGCCTGCGAATTTGCTGAAACGGCCAGCAGGGTGCGCCAGGGCGCACCCTCTTTATATGACAGGCGGGAGAATGAGCGGATTATGGCATCGCACAGAGTAAATCCGCTGCGCGCCGCCTTGCGTCTTAAGTGTGAAACATCAGCTGCCATATCGATATGAGTGTCAGGCCGGTTCAACGGCTATTATACATGTTTAAAGCACCGGCTCGCCGCAAATATCGTCGGTGCACCAGCAGGTCAGGCTGCCCTCTACGAACTTAGTATCCTTAAAGCCTGCGCCTTTGAGGGTGCAGCAGGCCTGGTAGGCGCGACTGCCCCGCAGGCACATGACAACGGTCTCTTTATTCTTATCAAGTTTGTCCATATCGTCGTACAATTTTGGTTGCGGAAGGAGCTGTGTTTGGGGCGCCTCAAGCCAGGTCTGGTCAGACTCGTATTTGCTTCTTACGTCGAGAAGCACGAAATCATCATCTGAAGCTATCTTTTTTTTTGCTGTGGCGGGGCTGATGCCCTCCGTCCTGCCCTCCAGCTTATTGCGCACAAGGTTGGCAGCGTGGTGGAGAACATCCAGCGCCGTATTGTAGGGAGGAGCGTAGGCCAGGTCCAGGTCGGCCAGCGTATCCACCGTCATACCTGCTGTGATGCCCGTGGCCAGCACATCGATG
>CAYVBI010000213.1:0-3465 GCA_964448985.1 uncultured Dehalococcoidales bacterium | reverse complement strand
ATGGCGTTGGCAAGCTCAGACATTATCCCTCCTAATATCGGCTATTTGATCAACAGCCGCGCTTTCGATTACAGGCCGGAGTGCGCAGTATGAAAATTCAGCCGGCGTTATTTTTCGGCCTTATGCAAATTCCTTCTTTGAGATCGCCGTGAATATTATAGCGAACAGCCCCAGCAGTGGAGCTACCAAAAGCGCTGCGATGGAACCCGCCAGGGCCAACCCCCATGTTTTACGCAGCAGGGCGCAGATACCTCCCGCGATGGCGAGTATCCCCAGCAGGATCAGCGGTATGACTGGATAAGTCAGTATGGAGTAGATCAGCGGCGGCACCGTAGTCAGGAAATTGGCCACTATCGCGCTCATGTACATGCCGCAGCCTGTGATCACGGACAGGCCGCCGGCGATGATTCCCAGTATCCCTGCAGTTGTAGGCTTCCATGTCTTTTTCATGCCATCTCTCCTTGATATCAGGTTAGATCTCACAGGCGCCTATGGATTGAGGACGCCGACATCGGTGGTGGGAGGTGCGCCCAGGTGTGCGTACTCGCCCGGCACCTTCCAGGTGCGCTTGATGATCTTGCCCGCCGTCGCGCCCGTCAGCTCATTGTTATCCACGGCCAGCACGCCGTTGACGATCACATAGGGTATGCCCGTGGAGGGCTGACCGATATCCTTGTAGGTGGACCTGTCTTTAATCTTGTTGGCATCGAAGATGGTCAGGTCGGCGTCGCAGCCTATCTGCACCCTGCCCTTCTTCTCCAGACCCAGGAAACAGGCGGCGTCGCTGGAAACCCTGGCTATCGCGGTGCGCCAGTCGCAGGCGCCCTCTTCACGTACGCGTTGTCCCAGGAATTTTGCGAAGGACCCCACGTTGATGGGATCGCCAACAAACTTGCCGGTTTCCTCGTTGTACCACCCGTAACCGTCGTTTTCGATCATGAGGTAACGGTTGTTCATCCAGATCTCAAACTTACCGGGCGGGTTGTAAAAAGGCACCATCACCTTGGGATCGGTGATCTCCCCGCTCTGGGCCTTCTTGAGTACGTATTTGAACTGGTCGATGCCGCTGTACTTCTGTTCGGATTCCATGTATGTTTTACCGTCTATCACTACGGGATATGCCACGGCGAAATCCGTCATCTCCGCCTCCACTATACCCAGCAGCAATTCGATGGGATATTCGAACAGCGGGGATGTTGTGATGACGGCCGTGGTGTCGTATGGATAGGCGTCCATGCCTATTTTCAGCCCCTCGGCGCGCGCCGCATAGAAGGCGTCCAGTATCGGCCCCGAGCTCCTGGGGACGTATGCCGGGCAGGCGCTCACGTGGGAGAGTATAAAGGGTATCCCCGCTTCCCTGGAGATGCTGATACCCTGGTTGACGGAATCCACCGCGCCCTTGGCGGTGAAGCCCTCCCTAAGGTGGGCAGAAGAGCCTCCGCCGTACTCCGCCGCCACTTTGGCCAGTGCCAGCATTTCTGCGTAGGTGGCGCCGGGGCCATAGTATGGCCCGAACGATACGCCCAGTGCGCCGTCCTGCATATCCTTCCGCAGCATTTCCTGCATCTTGGATAACTGCTCCGGAGTTGCCGGGGTCCTGCGGTTGGCCACGCCCACCAGCGACCTGTACGTATTATGCCCGGTGTACGAAGCGACGTTGGTCAGCAGCCCCTCATCTTCCCATACTTTTGTTACCTCGGAAAAGGTCTTGGCGTCTTTGGTTGCCTCTGAAAAGGGCTCCGGGTTCTTGACTGATTTCCCAAAGGTCGTCTGACCGCAGTTGCCCGAGATCTCCGTGGTTATGCCGTCCTTCAGGTATATCTCGGCCGGTACCCCGTTGCCGGTGCCGTGGCCGTGTATATTGATAAAGCCGGGAGACACTATCAGCCCGGTTGCGTCGATCTCCCTGGCGCCCGCCAGTTTCCGATCGACAGTCGTGATGGCGGCGATCATGCCGCCCTTGATGCCTACGTTGGCCGGGCCCTGGAAGCCGCTGATGGGGTCGATGACATAGCCGTTATTAACAGCTATGTCGAAAACCTGTTGGGACGAAACAGCATCGTCCGCCCTTACACTGCTCCATGGAATGAGCGAGGTCAGCATGATCAGGGCAACCGTGATGAAAATCAGCTTCTTCATTGTGATACCTCCTGAAACCTGGACGCCGGACCGATCGATCGTAATTAAATCGCCGGACGATATTGCGGGATTGTAGCCTGCCGATCAGGCCGTGTCAAGCAGGGCAAACGATGATCGCTTAACTTCACGTAACAATAGTGGCCGGTGTAAATTGTTTGAATTGCAGAATGGACGCCGGGGTCATTAGGCGGATTCTCCCAAGCACAATATACTATTCTTGTGAAACGGTAAAGGAAATAAAAATGAAAGCAGGATTATTAAAATGGAATTAAAAAACAGCCGCACAGAAGAAGTACTTAAGAAAGCCTTTGCCCGGGAATTGGATGCTCGCGCCAGGTATATGTTTTTTGCCGGTATAGCCAGGCAACATGGATTGAGACAGGTAGCGGACATATTTGAAGCCACAGCCAGCAACGAATCTGAGCATGCCGGTTACGAATTTACTTACCTCGGCGGGGCTCCCGATACAATCGCCAATCTGGAGCAGGCAGTCATACGGGAATTCGAAGAGGCTAATAAGCTGTACCCTCAAGCTGCGGACATCGCACGTGGGGAAGGTTTTACAGAGATAGCGGAGTTTTTCACCCGCATGGCGGGGGTTGAAGAGAAACACGGCAAAAACATGCAGGCCCTCCTGGACTCGATAAAGAAAGACGAGAAGATCAGGGGCAAAACCGTCGGCCATTCAGCCGTGCAAATGGCCCGGATGATGATGCCCAGCCATGCCAACCCTATCGGCGTGGTGCACGGCGGCGAATTGATGAAGCTTATGGATGATGCGGCCGCCGTCGTTGCGCTCAGGCACAGTCAGAACCTGGTGGCAACTGCCGAGGTCGAAGATATCAAATTCAAGAGCCCGGTCCACGTGGGCGAACTCGTATTCGTCAATGCCAGGGTCACTTTTACCAGCCGTTCAACTATGAGAGTACAGATTACAGCCGAAGCTGAGAATCCCCTGACAGGGGACAGGCGTCCCGTATTCGACGCGTCCTATATATTTGTCGCCATCGATGCGGCCGGCAAGACGGTCGAGGTCCCTCCTCTGATCATCAGCACCGAAGAGGAAGAGAAGCTGTTCGCAGCAGGCCTAGCCAAATATAATGTGCGCAAACAGCGCTAAATCAGTTCATGTCTGCACAGAAGGGGCTTTGATATCGTGCAGCAGCAGCGCCAGGATGAAGGCGACTCCGAAGAGTACGGCAATCGCGGTCATGTTGAAGAGGAAAACGATGGGCAGACCGCTTATCTGGCCGCCCAACATTAAAATTCCATTGGATGTAGCCTCCGGCACCGGATGGGTTTTCTCGACCGCATAGGTCAGTCCGA
>CAYVBI010000212.1:0-3473 GCA_964448985.1 uncultured Dehalococcoidales bacterium | reverse complement strand
GCAGGCTGTTAAGAATAACCTCCACAGCGCCCTCCACCTTGCGCGCCTGGTCCGTATCCTCGATGCGCAAAATAAAGGTCCCGCCGGTGTGGCGAGCGAACAGCCAGTTGAAAAGCGCAGTCCTGACGTTGCCCAGGTGTGGATAACCCGTGGGGCTGGGCGCAAAGCGCACCCTTACCGGGGCCTCCATATTATCTTATACCCCCGCGCGCCAGCGATTGGTTATATACAACCTGCTTGACCGGCAGCTTCACCACGTAAGTGTCGGCCATTTTGTCATGCATCCCCTGCTTATGGCTATCGAATGCAATCACGATGAAGCCAATGCCCAGAGTAGCCACGCAAAGCGTGCTGCCGAGAAAGCGGATAAATGAATAGCGCAGATCCAGTGGAGAGCTGTCCGTGCGGATGATTTTAATGCCCAGGCTGAGCTTGCCCACCGTTTGACCCCAGGCTGCGCCACAAGCTACACAATAGATTGTGCTGGCCACCAGCAGGGCCAACAATATGGTGGCGGACAGCCAGATGGCGCTCGCGGACAGCGGCGCGCCGGCAGCGATATCGCCAAAAGTCGCAATCACTCCCGGTACATTGGGAAACATCCAGAAAAAAGACTGGGACATTACGCAATACAAAATATATAAACCTGCCATCAATATCAAGAAATCTATCAACGCAGCGGCCAGCCTGATCCAGAAACCGGCGTACTCGAGGGCATAATCTTTGGGTTTCTCTTGCAACGCTGACTCCTATCGGGGATTATATTTATCAGCAGAACACCGGAACCCTGTCATCCGCCTCTTGCCGAGGCCAGGCTTGCTCAAGCGGAGCGCCTGATCTTTATCTTACTTCTCTTTCGCCTTACCTTTGGTAAGGGTCTTATACATTTCCTCGTATTCCCGCAGGTTCTGACGCAAACGCTCTACCAGTTGTTCGGCCTGCTTGAGCTTGCCACGGGTCTCTTCGATCTGTGTGGTGATATTGAAGAGTAACTCGTTGCGCCTGTTGGCGGCATCGACTTCAAAGGTGTTAAAATCTTCAGCGCCGGCCGCCGGTGTGCTCGCGATCTGGCTATACACATCACCCTGACCGCTATAGGGATCCTTTTTTGACTGCCCGTATTTATCCTGTGGTCTCATTTTGAAACCTCGCTTTTGAGTTTAATTTATCATACACCCAGGTTAATAGCAACAGATTTCAACCCTTCCCCTTATCCAGGGACTCTAATACATGCTGCAGATCGGACGGCAGTGGGCTGGTGAAGGAGCGTGACTGCCCGCTGCCGGGCAGCCTGAACTCAAGATAGCAGGCGTGAAGGAACTGACGGCCCGCCAGGATGGAAGACTTCCCGTATTTTTTATCCCCTATAACAGGATGCCCTATGGCACGCATATGCACCCTGATCTGATGTGTCCTGCCCGTCTGGATTCGTACTTCGGCCAGCGTACAGCTCTTTAAATAACGCAACACGCGATAATCGGTCCTGGCCGCCCTGCCGCGGGTTACAACCGCCATCCTCTTACGGTCTGCAGGGTCCCTCCCGATAGGAGCATCGATGGCGCCCCGTTCCGGCTCGAGTTTTCCCTGCACCAGGACAATATAGACTTTTGTTATCGACCGCGACTTGAACTGGTCGACGAGGTCCAGCCGCGCCTTCTCGTTCCTGGCCATAACGATCAGGCCGGAAGTATCCTTGTCCAGGCGATGCACGATGCCGGGCCGCGTCGAATCCCCGAAACAGGCAAGGTCCGGAAAACGTTTCAGCATTGCGTTAACCAGCGTATGACCGGCATGCCCCGGGGCAGGGTAGACGGCCAGGCCCGCAGGTTTATTGATGACTGCTATATCAGGATCCTCATAGATGACTTCAAGAGCGATATCCTCTGCTTGAAGTTTGGATGATGCGGGGGGCGGGATTGCAATATCGATGAGGTCGGAAGATTTAAGACGGCGCGCCGGGCTGGCCTTACAGCCATTTACCGTAACGTGACCCGACTTGATCAGCTTCTGTATATGGGAACGCGTTAGATCGGGCAAGGCTTCAGCAAGGAACTTGTCCAGCCGGACATCGTCGATGCCGGCCTTAAACGTCCTTTTTTGCGGTTCCCGGTTTTGGCTCATGTTTCTTCCCCAGATTGGCCAGAGCAACGAAGGCGAGCAAGATGGCCCCGACCGTTATGGCTGAGTCAGCAACGTTAAATGCAGGCCAGAAGACATTGCCCCAGAGCCTGACATAGATGAAATCAGTTACACAGCCGAACCTCAGTCTGTCAATGAGATTGCCCAGCGCCCCGGCAAAGATGAGGCTCAGCGCCAGGCCGCCGGTAAAACCGAGCTCGCTGAGGTATCTGAAGAAGAGCAGCACCACCACGAGACCGGCGATGGCGACAAGGCTGAGCAGAAAAGCCTGGTTGGTGAATAGCCCGAAAGCGGACCCGGTATTTTGCACATTTACGATGGTCAACTGCCCGATCTCGGGGAATGATCCTCCCGGGGGCAGGTTGGCGCGGATCCATTCCTTGGTGACAATATCCAGTATCACTATTGCAGCTACAATACCGATGAAGACAAGCGCGTACCACCAGCTTATGCGTTTTTGCGAACCGGCAATCTTTTGCAACTATTCTCCAGGTCCAGAATTTTTAATACAGTGCCGGCCCCGGGCCGTACGCTGTACAAAGGATTATTCTATATTACAAAAATTCATATGACAAACTGGTCGAGCATTGAGCGTACCTGCCTGATAGTATCTACGGCCTGCCCGCGCCAGTGATTATTGGCGAAGATAAAGGTGTTTTTAGCTGCCCTGCTTATCATCTGTATTTTGGGGAGCCACGGCTCCAACTCGCTGTTGTTGTACGAATAATCATAGCGCTCCCAGGCCTGCTCGTGCTGCCACCACTTGGCAACGTTCCTGCCATGGAATCGGATATATCCTATCTCGCTGGTAACCACAGCCACGGGTGGCATCAGGCGGGGCAATTCCGGCACATCCACACAGCAGAAACCGATATCACGGGCGGTCAGCCAGTCACGGGTCTCGCTATTAAGCCAGGCAGAATTGCGGAACTCTATGACGAGCGGATACCCCTGCAGCCAGTCGCTCAACCTCTGCAGATAATCCCGGTTAGCGGGATTATAGCCGAAGCTGTAGGGAAACTGCGCCAGCACACAGCCCAGCTTCCCTGCGGCCACCAGCGGTTGAAGTATACGTATAAAAGCGCGGCTCACTTCCTCACCACTCCGACGTGTGTGGGTCATCTCCTGGTTAGCCTTGACAGAGAAAAGGAAACCCTCGCCGGTTTTGTTGGCGAGGGATTCCATGGTAGCAAGGCCCGGCAAGGCGTAGTATGTGGAGTTCAGTTCCAGCGAGTTGAATTCCCTGGCATAAAAACTCAGCCAGTTCTTCGCAGGCAGATCCTCAGGATAATAAACGCCTACCCAGTCTTTATAGCTGAAGCCACAGGTGCCGC
>CAYVBI010000211.1:0-3570 GCA_964448985.1 uncultured Dehalococcoidales bacterium | reverse complement strand
CAGGTAGGCGATCTGGCGGGCATTCTGGTAATCGGCCTGGTCCTCCGTGGCCACTGCCGAGCCGTAGATGGTTACGGCCGGCTCGATTCCCGACAGCTTGTCGAAGCCCTCTACCAGCTCGCCGAGATACCTGAAGAGCCGCCAGGACTCTTCCTTTTCGAAGGAATTGATCTCGTATTTATCAGCCATATGAAGTGTATTTAGGATAATCCCGCCGCAAGTAGCTGTCAAGGCAATGGCGCACGTTGTTCGGGATATGCCGGGCATCGGTGGCAGGAAGGATACTGTAACTGCAGAAAAATATGCTATGCTTTATTGATGTTTGAAGTATTGACAGAGAAGCTCAGCAAGATATTCAGCGGGCTGAATAACAAGGGCAAGCTGAGCGAAAAAGATGTAGACGAGGCCCTCAGGCAGATACGGCTGGCCCTGCTGGAGGCTGATGTCAACTTCAAAGTTGTAAAGAGCTTCCTGGCTGTGGTCAGGGAGAAGGCGCTGGAAGCGAAGGTGCTCGAGAGTCTTTCGCCGGCCCAGCAGATAATAAAAATAGTCGACGAGGAACTGGTAGGCATACTGGGCAGCGAGCCTGCCAGGCTAAAGGCCTCCTCCCGGCAACCGTCCGTGATAATGCTGGTAGGGCTTCAGGGCGCGGGCAAAACTACAACGGCAGCCAAGCTGGCGTTTCACCTCAATCAATCAGGGCAGAGGGTGCTGCTGGTGGCAGCCGATACGCGCAGGCCGGCCGCCGTCGATCAACTTAAGGTACTGGGCAGCCAGCTTGATATTCCCGTGTATCATGAGGACGTTACGGTCAGCCCGGTTCAGATCAGCCGCAATTCTATTGCCAGGGCGGAGGAGATGGCAGCAGCGTGGGTGATAATAGATACCCAGGGAAGGCTGCATATCGATGCGCCTCTGATGCAGGAGTTGAAAGACATCAAAAAGGCGGTCCTTCCGTCTGAGATACTGCTCATTGCTGATGCTATGACCGGGCAGGATGCGGTGAATATCGCCGGGGAATTCAACAGCAACCTGGGCTTGACCGGACTGATACTGACCAAGATGGACGGAGATGCCAGAGGTGGCGCAGCGCTTTCAATCAAATCGGTTACCGGAGTCCCCATCAAATTTATCGGCATGGGTGAAAAGACCGCTGCGCTGGAGGTCTTTTATCCTGACAGGTTGGCTTCGCGCATCCTGGGTATGGGCGATATGCTCACGCTCATAGAGAAAGCGGAGAAAACTTTTGACAAACAGCAGATGGAGAAGCTGGAATCGAAACTACGCAAGGCCGAGTTCGACCTCAATGACCTGCTGGATCAGATGAGGCAGATAAAGAAGATGGGCAGTTTCAGCCAGCTTGTTGACATGATCCCCGGCTTTTCCAAGCTGACCAAGGGGATATCGGATAAAGACAGTCTGGACAGGACTAATAAGATAGAGGCCATCATCCTGTCCATGACCGCAGAAGAGAGGTCAAATCCCGACCTTATCAACGGCAGCCGGAAGCGCAGGATAGCCAGGGGCAGCGGAACCGCGCCGGGTGATGTTAACCAGCTTCTCAATCAGTTCTACAATATTCAGAAGATGACCAAGATGATGGCTAAAGGTAAATTGCCGAAGAATATGACCGGCTTGCTGGGGCGCTGAGCGCCAGATTACTTTCCTGCTTTCGTAACTCCACCCAGTTTAAGCTGCCCTTCGCTTATCGTAACCTCTCTAAGCTCGAAGTTCAGCTCTTCCATGGGAGCATTCATCTTGAAGAGGATATTTACCAGGTCCTGTACTCCCCCGTCGATGCTGTCGGGGACCGGCAGTTTCCCGAGGTAAAAATCATGGATTACGAATACCGGCTTGCCGTTCTCCGCATCCAGTGTCCCTATGATGCCCGTTTTGACCGGTATGCCGGGGAAGTTCCAGGAGGTATACATCATTACATAACCGTCATTGAAGTTTATCAGCATCTCTTTGGCAGGCAGCGTTCCCTCGGCCAGGGCCATGACGACGGTAGAGTTGATTTCCTCTTCTGTGATCACCAGTTGGACATCTTTGGAGGTTTTCGCTTCGTCGGCTGCGGCAGTAACTTTCTTGATGTCGCTCAGCTTCTTATTGAGGCTGTCGACGGCCTCCGAAGACAATACCACAGACCGCATGTTTGCGCGGGTATCAGGTGTTAACAGCGCCAGGACATAGCCAAACATGAGGGCGATAATGGCCAGCACCGCCAGGACGCCCATGAATATCAAAAATCCTTGAAGGATTTTCATTCGGTTCCCTCCTTAGTTAGCCAGTGATTATTCGAGGTAATCTTTAAGCTTGCGGCTCCGGCTGGGATGCCGTAATTTGCGTAAAGCTTTGGCTTCGATTTGCCTTATACGTTCGCGTGTCACGTTAAATTCCTTCCCCACCTCTTCCAGTGTCCTGGCCCGGCCATCCTCAAGGCCGAACCTCAGCAGCAGTACCTTTCGCTCACGATCTGTCAGTTCGCCCAGGACTTTATCAAGCTGGGCTTTCAGCAGCTCGCGTGAAGCTGCGTCAGCGGGGGGAAGGTTGGAACGATCTTCGATAAAATCACCCAGATGGCTGTCCTCTTCCTCTCCGATAGGCATCTCCAGGGAGATTGGCACCTGCGAGAGCTTCATAATCTCCCTTACCTTCTCTGCCGATATCTCCATACCCACGCCGATCTCCTCGCAACTGGGCTCGCGGCCGAACTCCTGCGACAGTTTTCTGTTGACCTTGAGCAGCCTGTTGATAGTCTCAACCATATGTACCGGTATGCGTATGGTCCTGGCCTGATCTGCTATTGCGCGTGTGATGGCCTGCCTGATCCACCACGTGGCATATGTGCTGAATTTATATCCTTTGCGGTATTCGAATTTTTCCACAGCCCGTACCAGGCCTATGTTGCCCTCCTGTATCAGGTCAAGCAGCGGCATCCCGTGGCCGACGTATTTCTTGGCCACGCTGACCACCAGCCTGAGATTGGAGACAGTAAGTTGCTTGCTGGCTTCCCTGCCGTCTCTGTCGATGTGTTCGAATTTCTGTTGAAACGGGTGGCTGTGGCCATCAATTTTAGCGGCAAGTTTGGTCTCGCCGTCCTTATTAACGATCTGTTTGACTTTGTCCCAGGTCGAATTGCTGTCAATGATAGAAAATATCTCAGGATTGATGATGCGTACATATATCGAGTAATCGACAAGCCTCTTTTCGATCTCGTGGGGCTCACGGCTCATATCCGCCGCAATTTTTATAACCATTTCGGGATTGATGAAGTCATCGATCGCCTGATGCAACTTCTGGCTGAGCAGCCTTTCTTTAAAGCTGGGCTTCTTGGCGACGTTAAGCTGTTCCCCCAGTCTATCGATAACGATGTCGGAATCCGCCAGGTTCTTAAGCATCTGAATAACAAAGTCGGATATGCTGGGGAAACGGTTTTCCTGGTGGCGGAAGGCCTCCCGTATATGCGCCATATATTTGTAGGGCTCAATTTTACTGGCCAGCTCCCGCTCCAGTTTGGCATTCAGCAGCGGGTATTTTCCGATCTCATGAAGGTACATCCTGACCGGG
>CAYVBI010000210.1:0-3573 GCA_964448985.1 uncultured Dehalococcoidales bacterium | reverse complement strand
TGTATGACCCTCTCTGCCGCAACGTCGCGCAGGCCAAAGAGAAGGGCTTTTTGAAGCATCTGGATATCAAGGTGTTCGAGGGCGCGGGCGCGTACATCTGCGGTGAGGAATCGGCCCTGATGAACTCCATTGAAGGCCGCCGGGGTGAATCACGCTATAAACCACCCTACCCGCCCACATGCGGGCTGTGGGATAAGCCAACCATTATTAATAATGTAGAGACGCTGATGAATGTGCCCCATATCATCAACAACGGGGCCTCCTGGTTCAGCGCTATGGGGACCAAGAGGAGCAAGGGCACCAAGGTCTTCAGCGTAAGCGGCGACGTCGCCAGGCCCGGCATCTACGAGCTCGTGATGGGGAGCTCACTGAAGGAGTTGACTGTCGATCTCGCCGGGGCTACCGACGTCAAGGCGGTGCAGGTCGGGGGCTCAACCGGTAATATCATCCCTGTGCGCATGATCGATACGCCACTGTCGCACGAGACGTTCCTGGGCTCCGGCGCGGTGGTCGTTTTCAACTCGGACCGGGACATCATCGACATCGTATACAACGACATGCGCTTCCTCAGCGAGGAGTCCTGCGGGAAATGCACACCCTGCCGCGAGGGCACCGAGGTCATGCTGGAGATATTGGGCAGGCTGACCCGGGGAGAGGGCGCAGCAGGGGATATAAGCAAACTGGAAGACCTCGCACGGGCGATGGCCCTGGCATCGTTGTGCGGGCTGGGGCAGGCAGCGGCTGTGCCCGTGCTGGACTCATTGAAATATTTCCGGGATGAGTATACCGACCTGATCGACCAATCCCTGTTCCTGCGAAGCTACCTGGTTGCTGAAACAGCTAAATAAATGGAGGTAATAAGATGACCAAGCAGTCGGAAATCGAAGCAGAACGAATGATAGAAATGTTCGATAACCTTCGGGCGGACAAGTATCCGCTGAAGGAATTCAAACATATCGGTAAGAGAGGGCCGCGCCGGTTGGATGGCCTGGCCAAGGCTTCGGGGCAGGCTGAATACACCATGGATATCCAGCTTCCCGGCATGCTGTATATGCGATTCCTCTTATCTCCTTACCCGCACGCCAAAATACTCAAGATGGACACCGGCAAAGCGGAGAATTTGCCGGGCGTCCGTTATATATTGCGCTATGACGACCCTGGGTTGCCCGAAACGGATTACGTGGGGTTAATACCGGTCTTTCAGAACGAGGCGCCGCTCGATAGAGTAGCGCACTTTGAAGGACAGCCAATGGGCGCAGCCGTGGCGGCGGATACCGAGGCCATTGCGGAAGAGGCACTTTCTCTCATCGAGGTCGACTGGGAGGAACGACCCTTCATGCTGGACCCTGTGGCGGCGTGCGAACCGGGAGCGCCGCTCACTTTTCCAGAACGCTATGCAGACGGCAACTACTGGAACAGGGGGGTTCTGGACGAGCTTGTACACGGAGATGTCAAAAAGGGGTTTGCTGAGGCAGATAAGGTAATTGAATTCAAGATCGCCCGCAACGGCCATACCTGGATTAGCCCGGAGCCGCCCTGTGGCGTCTGGCGATGGAACGGTGAATATCCGGAGGCCTGGCTGAAGCACCAGCGGCCCTACCTGGCCAAGCACCATATCGCCAGATGGTTCGGCGGGCTGCCGATGGACAAAATCGAGCTGCATACGCCGTACCAGAGCGCAGCCTTCGGCGGCTGGAGCCATATTGACTGGGATCTGGGCGGGCTCTACTGCGCTGCCGTAGTGTCGAGGAGAACCAAGAGGCCGGTCAAATATGTCTTCACCCGGCGGGAGGATTTTTTCGGAAGCTCGATGGACGAGGGAGTTTATTTTATGAAAGTCGGCTTCAAAAACGATGGTACCATTACCGCGGTGGAAGCGACTACATATCACAACAATGCTACCACGCCGTGTTTCAGCGCCGTACTGCACCTGCATGACAACACGAGGATTCCCCATCTCAAGGCACAGACCAGGTCCGTTTGGGTAAATAAGGGACCCTCGGTTGCCGTGCGCTGCGAGATGCTTGTTCCTGTCCTGCCCCAGACCATGGTCATGGACCGCGTAGCATCTGAGCTGGGAATGGACCCGATAGAAGTGGCGTTGAAGAACGACGGCTGCCAGGGCCATGATATGGACTGGCTCAACGAACAGAAGAAGGAGCGCGGCTTCGAAGTACACGACAGCCTGAAGGAATGCATCGAGCAGGGCAAGGCGAAGTTCAAATGGGATGAATCGTGGCACAAGCCCGGTGCCAGGAAGCTCCCCAACGGCCGCATGCACGGTGTCGGCTTCACCTGGACCCATGAATGGTGTGACTCGGCAGGTAGTGGAGAGGTCGCCATCCGAATCGAGCGCAACGACGGGACGGCCACGCTGCTGGGGACGCGCTCCGACCAGGGCGTTGACGCAGAAAATTCATATTGCCAGATTGCGGCGGATGAACTGGGCTTCCGCCTCGAGGACGTGCAATATAATACGCGTTTCGATCCGGGCTTCCACGCCATGTCACCGGACTCCTCAGTTTCGATGTCGATCAATGGCTGGTCAGTGCGTCATGCCGCCAGGATACTGAAACAGAAGATACTCGAATCTGCCACCAGTCCAAGCTCGCCCTCGCAGAGGGGGAGCTACGCACCGGCTTTCCCCAACATGAAGCCGGAAGATCTGGATATCAATAATAGTCTCATTTTTGTGAAAGCTGACCCGTCACGGCAGATAAGTATGGCCGATTTCGCCAGGCCATCGGGTACGCAGGGCGTGTTGAGCACGGTTGAGGTGTTTGGTGCAAGGACCGGTTGGACGGAACCTCTCTTTGCCCATGCTTACCACGTCCAATACGGCGAGTATAATCCCAATAACCCGAGGCCGCGGTTATGCCGCCAGGCACACTTCATGGAGGTCGAGGTCGACATCGAGACCGGCGAGGTTTTCGTCACCAGGGTCGTGAACGTCAATGATGTCGGCAAGGTGATCAACAGGATGAGCTGCGAGGGGCAGCAGTACGGCGGCAGCATTATGGGGATCAGCCGTGGCAAGTTAGAGGAAATGGTTCACGATCCGGCTACGGGCGTTATGCTGAACGGTAACCTGCTCGACTACAAGCTGGCCACCATCAAGGATGTGTGCCCCATCGACACCATCCTGCAGGAGTCAGGTATGGGCTACGGCCCCTACGGGGTTGTAGGTATCGGCGAGGACATCGCTACGGTGGTACCGGGGCTGCTGGCCCCGGCAGTCTACAACGCCATCGGGGTCTGGATCTACGATTTTCCCATCACCCCGGAGAGGGTACTGAAAGCCCTGGGCAAGATTTAGGCGTAATTCATGCACACAGTTGTAAGAGGAGGGTCAGAGCATGACTAAGGAGAACAAAAGATACGCGTGTCCCTATTGTGGGGAGGAGTTCGATGCCCCGGATGGATTGAAAGATCACGTTTTCAAATCGCACAAAGGGCGCGGCCTGCCCGCCGCAGAGGGCCGCATCAAGTTGACTATCAACAAGGCCGAGCACACCTTCCAGGTTGAGCCGAACTGGACGCTGTACTATCTCATCCATGATAAGCTCGGCCTGA
>CAYVBI010000209.1:0-3581 GCA_964448985.1 uncultured Dehalococcoidales bacterium | reverse complement strand
CCAGCATGACCCGCAGCGACTTCGACTACCGCAACGCCAGAGGCGACGCTCTTGTCCGCCGCATCTGGGGTGAGAAGAAGATAGTGGTCAAGGGACGGCAATGAAATGGCTTATAGAACCGGCAATACAACTTTTGTTACTAGCGCAATTATCAGCCTAATCCTCAGGGATCCTCAATGAGAGCATTTAATACCAAAAGATACATTGCGGGTTTCCTTATTACCGTTGGCATCGTTGCAGTTCTATGTACATTTGCGGGACTCAACTTCTTTCATGGATTACGGCTCCAGAGCAGCGATTTTCTTTTTCGTGCTGCCGGGAATAGCGGGGTGAGTGAACAGTCCAAAAACATCGTTGTAATTGGCATTGATGATAAAAGCCTGGAGAAATTGGGAAGGTTTACTTCCTGGCCACGCAATTATTATGCCAGCGTTGTTGATATTTTGGACGAAGCAGGGTGCAGGGTAATTGTTTTCGATGTCTTATTTTCTGAACCAGCTACAGGCGATGCTGAACTGGCCAGATCCATCGAAAATGCAAAAAATGTCATTATGCCTGTGGTGGTAGTCACGACTGCCGTAGGCTCCTTCGGCGAGGAACAGATCACCTCTCAGGTTTCTACGCTAAAGCCGCTGCATGACTTAGAAAAACCGGCCGCCGCATTGGGATATGCCAATATATCTGCCGACAGGGATGGAATAGTACGAGAAGCACCCATAATCCTGAATATCAACGGAGCATATGAACCGTCTTTGGCGTTAGCTGCCATACAGAAATACTTACGCTTGCCCAAGGGAGATAACTTCGATCTTAAAGATACGGCTTTTAGTTTCGCGGGGCGTATCATTCCCATAAGTCCCGGGAACCGGATGGTAATAGATTATCTCAGCTCCGACATGGACGGAACCCTGAATTTCCAACATGTATCACTCTCAGATGTACTTGAGTCAAAAGTTGATAAAAGCATTTTCAAAGACAAGTTAGTCCTGATCGGTGCAACTGCCACAGGTATATCCGATAAATATTGGACGCCTATGGGGTATACGCTAAACGGTGTCGAAATACATGGATACACCATTCAGACTATTTTATCCGCCGACTACTTTAGCCACGTCCCGAACTATTTAACCTTTCTGATCATCCTGATATTGTGCATGCTCTCTGCGATCATAATGTTACGATTTCGCTTACTGATCGCCATCCCCGCTATCCTTGTGCTTTTGATAATATACTTTGTGGCGGCATTTATTAGTTTTGATCATGGCATCATGCTCGATGCATTCTATCCACCCATTTCTATTGTATTCACTGCAGTCGGCATAAGCCTGACCAATTTTGTATTTGAGAAATCTAATAGGGAGGAGATAACCAAGATATTTGGACGTTTTGTCACCACACCGGTTGTAAATGAGATATTATCAGCCTCCAATCAGGGGCGATTGAACCTGGGAGGTACAGAGCAGATCGTCACAGTCATGTTTGCGGACGTACGTGGGTTTACCTCTATCATGGAGAAAACACAATCCGGCCACGTAATCAATACACTAAATAAGTACCTAACGATTGTTATAGAGTCTGTGATGAAATACCACGGCATCATAAATAAATTCGGTGGGGATAGTGTGATGGCTATCTGGAATGCTCCCGTCCCCTGCACGGAGCACCCGCTTATGGCAGTCCGGGCAGCATATGAAGCCCAGCTTGCCATTAGCAGGCTCAAAGAACTTGAGCCGAATTTAGTTAACATGAGTTTTGGCATAGGTATCAATACGGGAATAGCGCTCGCGGGCAACATGGGTTGCCAAAGACGCCTTGAATATTCCGTGATTGGGGACACTGTTAACGTTGCTGCTCGTTTAACTGGCATTACCCCGGGCGGCAAGGTATGGATTAGTAAAACCACATACGAGTATATCGCGCATAATATAAATGCCCATTACGTGGATTCATTTATCTTTAAAGGAAAAGACGAAACAACAGCAGTGTACGATGTCACCGATGTTAAATGATGATTTGATATACCATAAACGTTGCGTTTATACGCTGATCATGTTAATGTGATTATAAGCTCAATTAGACATGCTCTTAATTAATATATAATAATTTAGGAGGTCTGCTATTGAGAGGCAGGCTACTATATTTAGTCGCCGCGTTAACAATCATCATATCCGCCTCGTTTTCCCCTTCCTGCTCCGAAAATCAACCTGCCTCCTCTTCTCCATCCAGTTCTTCTGCCATCAATCAGCATTGCACCCTCACTATTATCAAAGGTACCGTCAGGGTACTCGTTGCTGGTTCAACTAACTGGGTGCAGGGATCGGATGGCATGACACTGACTGTTGGAGCAAGGGTTAATACGCTCCTCGATGCCAAAGCATTGCTGACATTTTATAATGGGAGCACTATCGAACTCGATCCAAGAACCGATTTGGAGATACAAAGGAGCGAATCCGACGGGAGAAGCAGTACCATAGTCCTCAAGCAGTTTCTGGGTAAAACCATTAGTCGGGTGGTTGAATTAGTGGATCCGGGATCGCGATACGAGATACAGACTCCATCAGCTTTCGCTTTAGTTCGCGGCACATTATTTTCAGTTGAAATCGTCGGGCTGGATAATACTGTCATCAAGGTTATGGAAGAGACCGTAATAGTGGGTGCTCAAGGTAAAACAGTATCGGTTCCGGCGGGTTATCAGGTGACTGTAATATTTGGTGCTGCTCCTTCTACTCCTACTAAGATATCTGATGTAAGTTCATCCGCGGTGCCCGTTAACTTATCTGATGCCGGTGGTTTCATCGGCCCGCCCGGGGCAGGAGGCCGCGGAATTCCTGTATTTACACAACAACAGATACAGTGTCCCGAGGTAATAACAACCGATCCTCTACCACTCGGCAGAATCCAAGCTATACGCAGGCAAATCACAGCCACCTTTAACATAGCGATGATACCTTCAACTATCAACACTACAACTTTTTTCTTAACCCAAAATGGGATCGGTGTCGCTGGCACAGTAACCTGCCTTTCCCAGACGGCCATTTTTATGCCCAATGTGGCTCTCCCACCACTGACAGAATATACCGCCACAATTACGACCGCTGCTGTTAGCGTGAGCGGTTGCCCATTGGGACGGAACTATCAATGGAGTTTCTCCACACTTGGTCGCGCTGGGCCGTAGTGCACACTAATTTATCAAAGATGACTAACGAGAACTCTTACAAATAACGACCATGATGCGAACTGGGCAAATAGGCTTAGGAGGATGGTATGCAGTCGGATGTCACTAAAATAAATTCAAATATTCAGCAAAAGATACACGCTAAAATCCGAAAAATTTCTAAGGTTTCCCAGCTAATCAAGGAGATCCTGAAATTATCTCAGCATGCTGTTAACGCACAGGCCTCGTCAATAATCCTAATCGACGATAAAACCGGAAAACTATATTTTGATATTGCCGAAGGAAAAGCCAAGAAAAACCTAAAAGATTTAACTTTTGATCCAGAGAAAAGCATTGCAGGATGGGTAGCAGCTAACCGCAAACCGCTCATAGTCAATGATGTATCGTCGAATAAACACTGGAATCC
>CAYVBI010000208.1:0-3590 GCA_964448985.1 uncultured Dehalococcoidales bacterium | reverse complement strand
GGTGCCCTTTGACTTTAATAAAAAGGTAAGGGAGCTTTGCAGCGAGTTCGGCGCATTGCTCATTTTCGACGAAGTGGTGACGGGATTCAGGCTGGGCATGGGTGGAGCGCAGGGTTATTTCAATGTAAAACCAGACATGACCATCTTCGGCAAGTGTGTCACCGGCGGCTATCCAATGGCAGGTGGGGTGGGAGGTAGGGCTGATATAATCCAATGTTTCGCAGCTGGCATAGGTGGAGCTTCGGCTGAGCGTGCCTATGTGGGAGGGACGCTTTCGGCCAATCCGCTATCCTGCGCTGCGGGCTATTTCAGCCTGCTCGAGATGGAACGCACCAACGCGCCGGTGCTTGCCGGAAGGGCCGGCGACAGGCTTACCAAGGGCCTTCAGGCTATCATTGATCGTTACAAGCTTCCGTTTGTAGCATATAACCAGGGTTCGATCGTTCATCTTGAAACCTCAGCCGTGATGCTGCTCGACTTCAGGAATCCACTGAGGCTTCTGAAGGAAATGAAGCCGCGCAAGCATATGATTGAGGAAATGGGCGCCGCCTATATGGCTAATGGGCTGGTAACGCTGGCCGGCTCGAGGGTGTATACAAGCATGGCCGATACCGATGCCGTGATTGACGATGGACTGGCCAGGTTTGATAAAGTGCTTTCCAGTGTGGAAGGATTATAATAACTGTTAACGGTTAAAAGGAGGCCCAATTGGATTTGGCCGAAAAAAATTCGGGCGATGTGAACATACTCAGCATCGGCGGAAGGTTGGATGCCTACAGCGCCGCGGAAGCCGAGAAAAAACTCGACGGGCTGATCGAGGCAGGGAAGGTAAAGGTAGTATTGAACCTTGATGGACTGGAATATATCAGCAGTTCGGGACTGCGTGTCTTCCTGTCTCAGCTTAAGAAGGCGCGCAAGCAGCAGGGAGATATTAAACTCTGCTGCATGAAGCCCAACATCAAGGAGGTCTTCGACATCGCCGGATTCACGCAGCTCTTCAATATTGTCGGGGATGAAGCTGAGGCCATCGCCGGCTTCAGTGCCTGACCATGCTGCCTAAATCGGAGTACAGGCGTAAGCTTACCACGCCTGAGCGGGCAGTAAGCGGCATAAAAAGCGGCAGCACCATCGTCCACGGCCTGGCCGCCGCTGAGCCGCCCGCGCTTCTGCAGGCCATTGCCGACCGGCTGCGCGCGGGAGATCTTACCGATCTCAGGGTTCATTCGCTCCTTCCCACCGAGAATGTTTCCAAAAGCCTGCTTGCGCCTGACCTCAGCGATTGCATACAGGCCTTCTCCTGGTTCGTCAGCAAGTCATCCCGTTCGGCGGTCAAGGTGGGGTTGAACTATTACGTGCCCAACCATTTCCACCAGGTGCCGCGGCTGATGCGCGAGAACCTTGATATAGATGTGACGGTTACCATGGTATCGTCCATGGACCGGTCGGGCTTTTTCAGCTTCGGCACAGCCAACGACTACACGTCCACCGTCGCCAGGTGCTGCAGGAAGCTGATTGTCGAGGTAAACAAGAACCAGCCGCGCGTGTTTGGCGACTCGCTGCTGCACATCTCCGAGGTGGACGCAGTGGTCGAGCATACGTCACCGTTGATCGAGTTCAAGTGGCCCGGCGCCAGGCCCGAGGATGATGCCATCGGAAGGCTGGTTGCCGAAATGGTGCCGGATGGAGCGACTTTGCAACTCGGCTTCGGCGGTCTGCCTAATGTGATAGCCTTGAAACTGGGGAGCAACAAGGACCTGGGCATTCACACCGAGGTTTTCGGCCCGGCCATGGTAGAGCTCATAAAAAATGGCGTTGTCAACGGCCGCAGAAAGAACCTGCACAAAGGGAAACACGTTTTCACCGTGGCCGAGGGCACGCGCCCGATGTACCGCTTCATGCACGACAACCCCAGCATGGAGAGTTACCCTGTCAGCTATACCAATGACCCGGCGGTCATTGCGCAGAACGATAATATGGTGTCCATCAACTCCATCATACAGGTTGACCTGCTGGGGCAGTGTAATGCCGAGTCTCTGGGAGGCTCACAGTACAGCGGCACGGGTGGACAGCTCGATTATGTACGCGGGGCGTACAACTCAAGGGGAGGGAAATCCATCCTGGCCTTTTATTCCACGGCTAAAAACGGGCAGGTGTCACGGGTGGTGCCGAGATTGGGTAGTGGTGCGGTTATAACGACGCCCAGGATGGACGTACACTACCTGGTGACCGAGTATGGAGTAGTCAATCTGAAGGGGAGATCGAGCAGGGACCGTGCGCTGGACATAATCAGTATAGCCCATCCGCGCTTCCGCGAATCATTGCTGCGGGAAGCGGAGAACATGTACCTTCTTTAGCGGGCAGATCAGACCGTCTTTCAAATCTGAAACATTCCGCACGACGTTTCATTCAGATTGCGGTATTTACAATACTGCATGAAACTGTAAATCCAGTGAATACCTCAGGCGGTCGGCGCGGCTTTTTCGGAATAGTTACCGTGGCAAATGGTCATATCGTATAATCCGCAAATAGCTACGATAAAACCGATTTAATAAGGTAAATAATGTAAACCCCTGCCGGGACTAAGCATTTTGCGGTACGCCTTTTCCTTAATGATTTCTGTAAAAAAATAAACGCTCAAACGGATGTTTCCAAGGAGTTCGTATGATTTACTTTAATAAAGACATGTAGGGCCTATAAAGAAGGATTTTCTGCTTGCGCAGTGTAAATAGACCAGACAGGTTCAGTAAAAAGGCAGGGCTCAGCCGGTCCGGCCGTCAAGGGGAAAGTGGTCCCGGAACTTGCAGCAGCATTTGCATCAAAGGTCGAGACTCCGGAAATAAGGAAAAGGAGCACATCAATGAAAGCGTCACAGGCAATGATATTCTACGCGATCTTTTTCACAGTTGTGGCGGTGGTGATGGTAGGAGTTACATTCAAACGAACCACGTCAGATGTCTCACCGCTGTGGCTTACTCCCCAGGAAGCCAAAACACTACTCGATGAGTCTACTGACGTGGTCGTTATAGATCTGTCGCGACGTTTTTATGACGAGGGCCACTTGCCCGGCGCAGTCAATTATCCAAAAGATGCCTTCCCAGCGGCGATATCAGGTTTGGACAGGGATGCGACATATCTGGTCTACAGTCACTGGACGGGCGCCCCCCTGTCAGCCGCCGCCCTGCTTAAGGACGCAGGTTTTAAGAATGTGCACGCCCTCAAGGGCAATTTCGGCGCCTGGGTGGACGCCGGCTACCCGGTAGAATGAGATGTCCTATTTAACCCCCTGCACAGAATATGGTGAAACCAGTCCGGCGCGCGGTATGGACGGCTTCGGCTGTAATGCCGTGTCGATTATCTCCGATCGGCTGGTGACCAGGCTTTCGGAATACGATTTAACGGGTTCTTCAACCGTTGCGGGGACTGCCTTGTGTCCCGCCTGGAGAAGCAAGGCGGTGAAGAACAAGCCCACCAGTGAACCGACGAACGGCATGATGAACTTCAATAAGTGGATATTGAGCGCAGCGTCAGCCTGCACTCCTATCCAGAAGCATCCGCCCAAGCATACCGGCATGATAACGAAAAGTACCAGG
>CAYVBI010000207.1:0-3608 GCA_964448985.1 uncultured Dehalococcoidales bacterium | reverse complement strand
CGGGAAATACAGGGCGGAGGGCGACATCTCTTTAATGATGGTTTTTGGACAATGAGTTTTAATACCATGCGAACAGGGCGGTCAGCATGATAATTATAATTGCCAGGCCCGCGTAGCCCCAGGCGCGCAGGTTTGACATCGTCCCGTCTATATCGTCGAATTTTCTATCCATGGTGCCTTTCTGATAACGGGAGGTAAATATTGCGGCCGGTATCATGAGTCCATAACGTATAATCGTGAAAGCTACGAAAAAGCCCGGGACAATTTTGGCCGCCACGCCGAAACCTGACGCAAAAATGAATTCCCATCCCCACACCAGGCTGATGGCCATATTCGGCTGGATGAACATGCTGTTTTCACACAGCTTTTTGATGAATCCCCACTTTGAATATTCTGCACAAAATGGAAGTTTGGCCAGGGGGGTCAGCGAGACGAGCCATAAAAGCCCCATAAACAACGAGCCGATGACGGAACCCCAGGCAAGGAAGGGCGCAACCTTCATGACAGGACCTAACAAACAGGCAGCAAGGAAGAATGCCCAGCTGGCAATCTCCGGCCAGGCAGGCCGGTTAAACACGATACGGTACACGACTATCAGGGTCATCAATACAAAGGGAATGCCGACGGCCAGCCAGGGACTTACGCTTTGTATATCGAATAGAATCCAAAAAATTGTCCAGGGGACGAAGAGAAGGGCTATCCATCCCATGCCGCTCAGGGGCAGCGGCCCCGCCGGTCTTTTGCCTGCCTGTATTGTCGCGTCGACGGCCGCTGCCCTGCGGAACACATGGAACAGCGGCCTTTTCGCAGGTAAGGACGTATCGTAAAACGAAAAATCCTGTGGCATCTTGAAAAGCTCACCCATTTTAATCAGGAGACCAGCATCGCCTTCCACCATATACAGACCTTTGGATAGAGCATCCAGGCCCGACAGCTCTCCGGCGGTGATTTGCATCCATATCTCCGAAGGTGTTTTTATCGTAAGCGTGGGATATTGCGCTTTACCCGGATGAAACGTGCAATTGCCTTGCGTAATTGAGAGGTGATAGATACCCGGCTCCTTTCCGCCGGCATGGAACTGGATAACAGCGTGTAAATCGCCTGCAACTTCGCGGTTGAAGACAAGCGGCATGCCCTCTATTGTTTGCCTGAAATTGCGGTTGCGCGGGATGGAAATGTTATTTGAACTCATCCTGTTGTACCAGTAACACCGAAGATGATGTCAGCCGGCATTCTCGGGCAAATCGCACAGCATATATTTCAATATCATGTTGACCAATTCTTGGACCATACTGTTTTCCGTCATTTTGCTTTCATTAAACACAATCGCATGTATGGCGCTTTCTATGGAATTAAAAATGATAAACGAGCCTGTCCTCAGGTTTTCAATTTTGATTTGATTTCCGTATATTTCCTTTGCTGCTTTAATATACTTGTATGCATAATCCAACTGGCTTTTTTCCTGCTGAGTAATTATTTTCCGGATGTCCGGATCTAATAGCTGCATAGCTGTGATTTCCCGATGGAATTCAGGATAAATCTTGTGAGCTTGCAGGATATTGTTAATAAAATCGGATAAATAGCCTTCCATATTTTTACCTTTAAATGCACTAACAGGTTTTATTTCCTTCAGGATGCTTTCGTTATAGTATTTCAGGGCTTCCAGAAAAACCTGTTTTTTATCGGTGAAATATGCGTAAAAACTGCCTATTGAAACGCCGGATTGTGCTGCAATTTCATTAGAGCTCGTATTGTAGTAGCCTTTTTCGGAAAAGAGTCTGATAGCGGCCCTCACAATACGCTGCCTCGTTTTCACGCCTCTTTTTTGGCGGGGAATTCTTACTGCCTTTACTGGATGTATCATTAAGCCTTCCTGATGAATTTAGTTTTACCACCTGTTAAACGCATTTGTCAAATAATATGAGCTAAACTTCACATATAGCTTGACATTTCCTGTATTTGTATTTATACTATTAATATGAGCTAAAGCTCATATACAGGTTTCTTTCAGTACGGCGGGTATGCAATTTCGCGATCATATATATAAGGAGGTTAGTATGAACAGCGTTATTAACGAAAGGGCGGATATGAGATTGGGCAAATTTGAATTTATGGCCATGAATAATCCGCTCCGCAGGTGGAGTCAGAAACATGTTGAGTTCAAGATATTTAAAGACCAGTTAAACAAAGCCGGCATTGAACTGAACGGCAAAGCAATCATGGACGGGGGATGCGGATCCGGATACAGCACCGGACTTATTGTAAGTGAATTTCATCCGTCACGCATTGAAGCTTTCGACTTTATGCCGGAGCAGATCGCCCTGGCGAAAAAGCGCAACCTGAAAGTCGATTTCGCTGTCGGGGACCTGACAAAAATTGACGCCTCTGATGGAAGCTTTGATGCTGTCTTTATATTCGGTGTGCTTCATCATATCCCGGAATGGACAGAAGCTCTTTGTCAAATATCCAGAGTCCTTAAACCCGGTGGAGTTCTCCTGGTGGAGGAACCCAGGTACAGGTTCAATTGGAACGATTTTGAATCGGGGATCGGTCAGGCCGGTTTTGAAATAGTAGATATGACAAATATATACTTTGCCTGGGACTTTCGTGCCTACCTATGTAGAAAAACTGGATAACGCTTTTATCAGGCATGGCTACTGTTGTACAGAGTTTGGTGGGGCTGATAGCTGCAACTATATAAGACTGGAGGATTCAACCCGGTGGAAATAATTGAATTAAAACTGAGCGTCACCAACTGCTATTTAATCAAAAGTCCTGATGATAAATACGTTTTAGTCGATACCGGCTATGAGTGGGATTGGGAATTGTTCCGTAAACGGTTGAAACAAATTGATGTGGGCTTTTCTGAAATCAGCCATATCATTCTCACCCATCATCATGACGATCACTGCGGACTATTGAATCAAATGGTTGAACAAAACAACGGGATCCGCATCGTAATGTCCCATCTTGCAAAAGATCTGCTCACTAAAGGAATCAATGATCGTACTCACGGCGGCGGACTGCTGAATAAAAGGATAGCCATGTTGATCAATGTTTTTTTGGTTCCTCTAAAAAGAATTCGTGCCAGGAAATGGCCGATGACATTTCCGCCGTATTATGTTCGGAAAAACGATGCTCTGGTTAGCGGCGAAACCAGGCTAAGCGATATTAGGATTGAATTAAGCGGAAGAATAATCGAAACACCGGGACATAGTGTCGATTCGATATCAATTATATTTGATGATGGTGACTGTATTGTGGGTGATGCGGCAGCGAATATGCTTCAATTCGCCGGGACAAAATACTGTGTAATAGCGCTGGGCGATATTGATGAATACTATGAAAGCTGGCGGAAAATAATAGCGGAAAACGCCGAACGAATTTTTCCGGCGCACGGAAGGCCGTTTGGCGTGGACAAATTGACCGATAATATCGGGAGGAACAAAAAAGAGAATATGGTTATGCACAAATAGTGCGGAGAAAACTGCCGCACATTGCAGCGTTGAGCAGATTATTAAAGTCTTATATTGCACAGGTAAAAAGTGGCGTATTGGTTAGACTTCAAGTCAATGCCCATTGTATACTTGGATACGTATTGAGGAATA
>CAYVBI010000206.1:0-3645 GCA_964448985.1 uncultured Dehalococcoidales bacterium | reverse complement strand
CGCTGACGGCGATTCAGTGATCCGACCTGAGCACTGAACCCCTCACCCTGTCCTCGTCCGCAATATAATGCCTCGCGCCCATGGTGAAGCAGATGCCGGCCAGCAGTCCTCCGGAGCAGGCGATGACCACCGCCCACATCAGGCCGGTGGCGCCTCCTCCAAGGCTGTCGGAGATGCCCCCGACCAGTACCGGCGCCCAGGCGCCGCCCAAAGCGTACATGCACAACGCGGCGACTCCATGGGAAAGTCCCTTGTGCGCCACCGGGACCACGTCCTGCGAGATAACACTCAGCGCCGGGATGGCTGTCATATTTATGATACCGAAAATGAAGATCAGTACCAGGCCGAGCGTAAAGTTGAAACTGAAGGACAGGAATGAGGCGGCCATGATGAGAGAAGATACGGCAGAAGATACAGCAGGCAGCCACAGCCTGCCCTTCCTGTTTCTCTTGTACCAGAAATCGGAGAGTACTCCACCCAGGGGGGCCCCGATGATTGCCACCAGGCTGATGATGCAGGTGAGGTAGCCGGCAGTATCGGTGCCTATATCGAACTGGCGGATCAGGTAAGTGGGCATCCAGTTGATCTGTGCCAGGCTGGTGACCAGCATCATTGCGTATCCTAGATAATACCAGCGCAGCGTGGGGATTTTCAGCAGCGCTACAATCGATTGCCACAGGCCGCCCAGGCTGACCGTTACACCCTCTTTCACCGTTTTGTAGTCCTTGAGAAAGAATGCGGCCAGCGATAATAACAGGCCGATGCAGCCCAGCAGGAGGAAGGGAGAGCGCCAGCCGAAATTGGCCGCCATTACGCCCCCTACAATGGCGCCCAACGCAATACCCAGCGGTATGCCCATATTAAAGATGCCCATGGCCCTACCGTGTCTGATCTTGGGGTAAGCGGCGGTGATCATGGCGATGCTGCCGGTCACCACACCGCTGGCGCCGGCGCCACAGAATATCCTGGGGATTATCACAGAGACAAAGTTCCAGGCCAGGCCGGTCAGCCCGCTAAAGGCGTTCAGCATGAGGGCTAATACGCCGATGGAATTTTTCCTGCTCCAGCGGTCGACCAGGTAAGCAGTTGGAATGGCTAAGGCGCCATAGCTCAACATGTAGACGGTCTGTATTGCGCCGAGCTGCGTATCGCTCCAACCCATCTCCAGCTTCATAGGTTGCAGCACTACGGTCAGCACCACGCGGTCCATGTAGCTGAGAGTATAGAGCAGCAGGCACACGATAAGTATCCAGTGCGCCTTCCAGCCCCCTGTCTGGTAATGGCCTCCGTCGGAGAGCATGGGACATTCTATCACGTCCCATATGAATTATGCAGGCTTCGCCACTCGTATCCATCCGCATGCATCGAAGGTTGCGGCTTGGTTCCTCTCCCCGCGTCACAGATGCGGGTTGCGAATCCAATGCCCACGGTGTCATAATAGCCTCCGCGGCGCCGTTACCTGTGAAGTTATGAAAAAATCCACGGTCAATATTATCAGGAAATAATTTTATTAAGGGGGTGCAAGCATGCAGGGTGCAGCCGGTTATGTCTGGTGGAAACACGGCGTTATGTGTGAGATCTGGCCGCGGAGCTATTACGATACCAACAAGGATGGGTCGGGGGATTTAAAAGGTATAAATGCAAAGCTGGAGTACCTGGCCGATCTGGGCATCGACGGAATATGGCTGGGACCCATTAATGCCTCTCCCATGGTCGATTCGGGCTACGACGTGGCCGATTACCGCACAATAAATCCGCTCTATGGGAGCATGGCGGATTTCGAGGAGCTGCTGCATCACGCTCACAATCACCATATACGCATCATCATGGACCTGGTGGCCAACCACACTTCTGATCAGCACGCATGGTTCAAGGAGTCCCGCTCCTCCAGGGACAATCCGAAGCGGGACTGGTATATCTGGCACGATAAAAAGGGGGGCGGGCCTCCCACCAACTGGAAGGCGCTGGTGGGCGGCAGCACCTGGGAGTGGGACAGGTCCACCGGGCAATATTACCTGCATTCATTCCTCAAGACTCAGCCCGACCTTAACTGGCGTAACCCCGCTGTGCGGAAGGAGATATACGACACTATGAGGTTCTGGCTGGACAAGGGGGTGGACGGCTTCCGCTGCGATATCCTCAACTATTTCCTCAAGGACGACCAGTGGAGGAATAATCCATTCTCGCTGGCGGCGGGGCCGTTCAACGGCTTTCAGAAACACCTTTATACCAGGGATCAGCCCGGCATGTATGAAATCCTGAAGGAGATGCGCGCAGTACTGGATGAGTACAAGGACCGCATGATGGTAGGAGAGGTCTTTGTGGCGGAGGAGGGGCCGGCCATGGCTGCCGCCTACCTGGGCGACGAGGGCGAACTCAGCCATCTGTCGTTCGAGTTCTCCCTGGTCTTCTCGAAATGGGGCGCACACAGGTTCTCGGCCGCCCTGGCCAACTGGTATTCGCTGATACCGCCCAAGGGCTGGCCCTGCAACGTGCTCTCCAATCATGACCGGCCACGCGCAGCAACGCGCTATGCCGCCGGCGAGGACACGGTCAAGCGGGTCAAGGTGCTGGCGGCTATGCTGCTTACCATTAAAGGCACGCCTTTTCTTTATTACGGCGAGGAGATCGGTATGCCCAACAGCAGGATCACCAGGAAGGATGTCACGGATACGGTGGGCAAGATGTACTGGCCGATCGTCAAGGGGAGGGACGGTGAACGCAATCCCATGCAGTGGAACCCAGGCCTCTACGCGGGGTTCTCGGAAGTCAAGCCCTGGCTGCCTCTCAACGACGACTATTCGGAGATCAACGTAGATATCCAGCTGCAGGAGCCCACCTCGGTGCTGAATTTTTACCGGAGATTGACCGCGCTCAGGCGGGAAAAGCCTGCATTGCAGATGGGCAGCTTCGAGAAATCACCCTCGCATATAGATATAATGTCCTATAGCAGGATATACCAAAACAAGAGGGTTTATGTTATGCTGAATTTCTCGGGGAACAGACTTTCGCATACCTGTACACCCGACGGTGAGTGGGGCGTGTTGCTGGGTACTCACCGCAGCGGCGGCACAGGGATCGGCAGCGAGAGTTTTGAGGTATATCCCTATGAGGTACTGATACTGGAGGAGTCCAAATAATCCACGCCGGCGGAGGATAAATACAGATGAAACAGGTTGTTGCCTTTGGTTCAGACCATGTCGGCTATGAGATGAAGGGCGAACTGATCAGGCGTCTGCAGGGCAGGTACGAGGTCAATGATGTCGGTCCGCTGGTCTACGACGCTGCTGACGATTACCCCGATTATGCCTGCAAGGCTGCTCAGGCCGTAGCATCAGGGAAAGCCTGGCGGGGCGTTCTTATATGCGGCAGCGGGGTGGGGGTCTGTATCGCCGCCAACAAGGTGGCGGGTGTGCGAGCCTGCGTGTGCCATGATACTTTTTCGGCGCACCAGGGCGTGGAGCATGTCGATATGAATGTACTCTGCCTGGGTGCACGGATCATCGGCATTGAGCTGGCCTGGGAGATAGTATCAGCCTTTCTCAATGCCAAGTTCGGCGGCGAGGACAAGCACCAACGCCGCCTGAACAAGCTGATGGCCATAGAGAAAAGCTCCCTGGTAAACAAGAGGCCTGGATAAGGATG
>CAYVBI010000205.1:0-3649 GCA_964448985.1 uncultured Dehalococcoidales bacterium | reverse complement strand
GCGTATGCTGGCCGGGCTGCGGCGACGGACCCTTGATCTTACCGGGTGTGTCCGCCAGCGCCACCGGCACGCCCATTTCCCTGACGTTGCCCTTTCTAGGCTCCCTGACGGTCTGAACCATGTCGTTGGCGATCACCTGCTTGTAGCCCATGAAATCATCGACATTCTGCACGGGCGCCACGGGCAGCCCCTGATCTCCCAGTTGCTTCAGCCACTCGTCGCGCGTTTTGCTCTTGTAAATAGGCTTGAGCATGGACATCACCTGCGCATTGCGCGGGGGGAAGATGAGGAAGGGCGCCCCCTCGAATAGCGGATCGGTCAGCCACTCATCGTGGCCCAGCTCAAGGGCAAACTGCATGAAGAATTTGGGATTTCCCAGCCCGGTGAACAGCCACTTGCCGTCCTTGCACTGATAAGGCCGGTAGAGGGGCATTGGCCCGGTGGGACCCCAGGGGGCGCGGAACATGCCTTCGAAATCGACGTTGAACTGGCGGAAGGTGCTGAGGATGGTGCGGAAAAGCGAGACATCGATCCTCTGTCCCCTGCCGGTCTTCTCTCGCACGCACAGGCCGGACACTATATAAAATGCCGCGTCAACGGCGGTGTACAGGCTGGCCAGCGGCAGCACCACGAAGAGCGGGTGCGTAGCCAGTCCCTGCTCGGTGTAAACAGAGGCCACCGTGCTGACGATCTGGTCGTAGCCGGCCCAACCTGCGTAGGGCCCCTTGGGGCCGAATCCCGAGATCGAGCAGTAGACCGCACGCGGATTCAATTCCTTAACCTTGTCGTAGCCGATACCCAGTTTATCGGCCGTGCCCGGCTTGAAATTCTCGATTATTACATCGGCTTTCTTTGCCAGGTCGAGGGCGATCTTGAGTCCCTCGGGCTTCTTTAAATCCAATGTAATAGCCTTCTTGCTGCGGTTCCAGACCATGAACCCGTCCTGGCCGCGCATAGGGTCACCACCCGGCCGCTCCACCTTGATGACTTCGGCGCCCTGCTCAGCCAGCAGCGTAGCCGCGAACGGGCCTGCTATATACTGGCCGAAGTCGAGCACCCTGATGCCGGTTAATGCTCCTTGTGACATGGGTAACCTCCTTTATTCATTGACAAGCTCACTTACATGAGCAGATCATTAATCGTATATAGAAGCTGATCATCTCGCCGTAGCTGTCGATGCTGACGCGCTCGTTAATGCCGTGTATGGATGCCAGCTCATCCGACCTGACGCGCTGGGGCACGAACCGGTAGCAGCAGGGCGAGAGGTCAACGAAATAGCAGCTGTCGGTCCTGCCCAGCACCAGTGAAGGCGCGACTATGGCATCGGGCATGATCTCTCTGATAGTGCCGTTGAGCATACCGAAGCTCCATCCGGAGGTGGGCGAGGCAGGGGAAGGCTGGAAGAGGTTGCCGGCAAGCGGCCGTATTTTAATGCGCGGATCGGCTATTATTTTTGTCACGCGCTCTATTACGCTTTCGACGGTGTCCCCCTGCAGTATACGGAAGTTGATCATGGCGGTGGCCAGCATGGGCAGAATGTTGTCCTGCGCGCTGCCCCGGAACTGGGTGGGCGCAGTGGTGGTCCTGATAGAGGCGTCGGTTACCGGTTTGGCGGCCAGTTGCCGCTTGACCAGGCCTCCGAACAGCCACATATTGGCGAAGATCATTTTATTGGGGAAGGGCATCTCAGGCCCCAGATAGTCGAAGAGCGCCGTGGCCGGCCCTGTGAACCGTGCCGGGAAGGGCCTGGCCTGTAGCCTGGCTATAGCCGCTGCCAGTATGCCGACGGTGGTCTGGCGCGGGGGCTGCGCTGCATGTCCGCCCGACGCCTCGGCGCTTAACTCAAGCGATATGTATCCTTTTTCGGCGATGCCGACCAGCGCGACCCAGCCGGGTATGCCCGGCGCGATCCCCTGCGTGGCCACCATACCTTCGTCTATGATATATTCGAACTTCAGCCCCTGCGCCCTGAGGTGTTCGGCGATCTTGCCCGCTCCCTCGTGCCCGCCGACCTCTTCATCGAAGCCGAAGGCCAGGTAGATCGAACGGGACGGTTTGAACCCGTCCCTGGAGAGGTACTCGATGGCCTCCAGTATGCCCATCAGGCTGCCTTTGTCGTCCAGCGTCCCCCTGCCCCAGATGCGACCGTCGGCTATTTGACCGGAGAAAGGGGGGTGCTCCCAGCCGTCGTCAGATGCGGGCACGACGTCCTGGTGGGCCATCAGCAATATGGGTTTCAGATCCGGGTTGGCGCCCTTCCAGGTATAGAGCAGGCCGTAGCCGTTTATCAGCTGCTTTTTAAGGATTGCGTGAGCCCGGGGGAAGGATTTCTCGAGGAAGGCGTGAAAGGCCGAGAACTGGTTGAAATCGAACTCGGAGCGATCGTGGCCCGAGACTGTTTTGTACGTTATAGCCTGCGACAGGCGCGCGGCAGCGGCATCGATGTCTAAAGCATAGACTATTTTTTCTAGGGCTTCCGTCTGTCTGGACTTAAAGGCGGCAGTCCTGGCTGCAACTATGACTATTATTATTAAGAGGACCAGTGCCGCGAGCGACACTGCGATGACCCATAGTGACATATTGCCGCTCCTCTCCCGGTTGCTGACCCGGAAATTGTAGCATAACGGCCCGATTGCATCCATTACGCCGATGTAGTATAGTGCGTTGAATTCTATCAGGCGGGGTGGCGCAGGATTAAAAGGAGGTTACCACTATGGCGAATGGTAACGGACAGAATGAGGTAAAAGAGTATAAGACGGGCGGCTGGAGCTCACACTACGTCCTCATCATATGCACACTGCTGTATGCCATCAACTACATGGACAGGCAGGTGTTCTCGGTCATCCTGCAGCCCATGAAAATGGAGCTGGGCCTGACCGATGCCGAATGCGGACTGGCCTCGACCGTGCTCATACTGGGCATGGCGCTCTTCTCGTTCCCTATTGCACACATGATCGACCGCTGGAGCCGCAGGAAATCGATCGGGCTGATGGCCATCCTGTGGAGCGGTTTCACCTTCCTCACCGGCCTGGCGACCAACTTCATCACTGTGCTCATCCCTCGCGCTTTCGTAGGGCTGGGTGAAGCCGGCTTCGTGCCGGGCGGCACCGCCATGATCAGCGCCTCTTACTCCAAGGAGAAACGAGGCAGGGCGCTGGGCATCTTCCACATTGCCATACCACTGGGAGCGGCAGTCGGTGTGATGCTGGGCGGAATCATCTCGGCCAAGTTCGGCTGGCGCACACCCTTCTACTATTTCGCCATACCCGGCGTTATCCTGGGCATACTGGCCTTTTTCATGAAGGATTATAAGACGACGGTGGATGCAGGCGCGTCGACGGGTATCAAGGGCTTTTTTGTGGCGCTGGGCAACGTCCTCAAACTGCCCACCATCAAGTGGTTCTACCCGGCCCTGGGCCTGGCCGTCTTCATGTCCACCTCGGTGCTGATCTGGCTTCCCAGCCTGATCATGCGCGTGATGAACGTAAACGAAGCCGCTGCCGGCATGCTGGTGGGAGGTATCGGCCTGACCGCCATCATCGGCGCCCCGCTGGGCGGTGTGCTGTCGGATGTCTGGCGCAAGAAGGACCCGCGCGGCAGGATGTATGTGCCGGCGGTTGCCTATCTGGCCTCCGCTGTATTGATCGTG
>CAYVBI010000204.1:0-3664 GCA_964448985.1 uncultured Dehalococcoidales bacterium | reverse complement strand
AGACGGGAATCCGTGCCAAGGCAAACAGCTGCACCAGCAGGAAGCAGTGTGCCCAGCGAGCTGCCCACATTTTTACATAACTCGGGAGTAAGATCCTGGTTGACCACACCCCTGATCCCGCTGGTGCCGAAAAGAGCCCTGTTCATTGTGCAGGCATATATTTAAGTATTTCGGTAGATGATAGTAATGCCTTGCCAATTTAAAGTCAATGTCGATGCGTGGCGGATTCTATAAATATTGCATCAAGTGATAGTTAAACCGATGCCTCGGAGTCAAATAATTGCAGTTGTTTGCATGCAGGCTACAAAGTTATTGACTGATATAGTATAATGCTTTAGAATGTTGACTGCTGAAGTAGGGAGGTTAATGGGATCGTAATCAACTGTATCAGGTCTGTTTAGTAACCTGGCAGAGGATAAGTGGTTGGTGAAAGAAAGGCAGTATAAAACTAAAAGACGCAGGAGGTGGTAGTTTTCGTAAAGTGAATTAATTGTATTAGGGCAGCAGTCAGTGGTTATTGGCTGCTCGGCAATGGCAATTTTCAAATGAGTTGAGTATTAGGAGGTCTGTTGAATGAAAAGGTTTTGGTTTATATGCTTTGTTAGTGTTATTTTAGTATCCATGATTTTGCCAGCCTGCGCCGCACCTAAAGCAGACGTGATTAAAATCGGCGTCATCGGGCCGATGAAGTTCATGGAGGGTGAAAACCATTGGAACGGAGCTGTCTTGGCACGCGATGAAATCAATGCTGCCGGTGGTGTAGATCTGAACGGAAAGAAATATCAGATCGAGCTGATTAAGGCAGACAGTAATGAGATATTGAACCCCACCGAAGCAGCATCAGCCATGGAGAGGCTGATAACGGTGGATAAGCCCGACTTCGTAATGGGCGGCTTCAGGACTGAGGGCGTTTTACCCATGCAGGAAGTGGCCATGAACTACAAGAAGATCTTCCTGAACTGCGGCGCTGCCACCCGCGCCCTGCAGGGCAAGGTCGAGACGGATTACGACCGCTACAAGTACTTCTTCAAAGTGACACCTTATAATGAATATTTCCTGGTAGCTACTGACTTCAAGATGCTAGCTATGGTAGGGGCCATATTGAAGAAGGAACTGGGAATAACCGAACCTCTGAGGGTTGCCGTAGTTGCGGAAAAGCTGACCTGGGCCGACGCCATGGTTACGACTGCCGAGGCCACCATCCCCAAGCTGGGTATGGAAGTTACGGGTGTATGGAGGCCATCAGACACGGCCACAGATGTCAACGCTGAGCTAACGGCCATAGCAGCAACCAACCCGCATATAATCTTCCCGACTTTCTCCGGTCCTGTGGGCGTTACGTTCGGCAAGCAGGCTGGCGAAATGCAGATACCGGCAGCTATCGTGGGCATAGTTGTCGAAGCGCAGAAACAGGGATACTGGGAGGCCACCGGGGGCAAGGGCAATTATGTCATGACGCTGAATACCTATGCCGACGGGGTAGCGGTAACTGACAAGACATTGCCCTTCTTTGCGGCCTATCAGAAGCAGTTCGGCCAGTTCCCGTCATACACGGCAGCTACCTACGATGCTGTATATATGCTGAAAGACGTTATCGAAAAGGGACAGAGCCTTGATCCAGAGGTGTTGATCCCGTTAATTGAGAAAGAGGAATTCCTATCAACCGCCGGTTTGATAAAGTACTATCCTATGGGCTCTAAGGCGCCGGCATGTGCTCACGATATCCAGTACGGCCCCGGTTTAACCACCGGTGTGGGCACTCAATGGCAGGATGGTAAGTTGAAGGGCGTCTGGCCGGCGAAAGGCATCGGATCAGGCGGATTTGAAAATATCGACTACCCGGGCATCGTCCCTTACATGATACCCCCCGCGGTAATCGAGAAATTCAAGGCTAAATAGCATATCCCGCATGTTTCCCTTATAGCAACAAGAAATAATCACAGTGGCTGGCGGGGCTGGGCGGTTGATTGAGCCGGCTGTCCAGTCCCGCCAGCGGTATAAGTTGGGGAAGACATCGGTCAGGATTACAGGATCTGGACTCAGAGATCAAGGGTACTGCTTATAAGGTCGCAGATATCAAGCAGGCTGGTTGCGTAAATTTTTGAATAATATATAATTAATCAATTTTATTTATCGTCCTGCAGCTCATTTTATCGAGCGATTATAAGTTATGTTTCAGGCATTTGTAGTTCAGGCACTTGTGACAGGAGGAGTGTATGCTCTTCTGGCGGTAGGATTTTCCCTGATCTTCGGCGTGGCCCGCATGGTGAACCTGGCACATACATCTTTTCTCATGCTGGCCGCCTACGGCATGTTCTATACAACCTACAGGCTGGGGCTGGATGTATACACAGCGATCCTCTTATCGCTGGTTGCTACGGTTATCATCGGCCTGGCGAGCTACAAGCTGTTTATAGACAGGGTACGGGAACACGAAGTGACCGTCATGCTTATTACCCTTGCACTTGCCACTATCTTCCAGGAATTCATGGTTCTGGCTTTCGGCGCCCATTTCAGGGAGGCGCCCACCTTGATCCCGGGATATATTCTGGTTTTGGGTGTTAAGGTCTCTTACCAGCATCTTCTGACCATCGCGGTGGTTGCAGTAGTGCTTTTAGCGATATGGCTGCTGCTGACCAGGACAAAACTGGGCATCGCCATCAGGGCCACAGCCCAGGATACCGAGGTGGCCAACCTGATGGGCATTAACGTCTCGAATATACTGCTCATTGCGATGGGCGTTGCTGCTGCACTTGCCGCCATAGCCGGCATAGTGGTGGCGCCGTTGTGGGTGGTTTATCCGTATATGTGGATGAACCCTCTGGTGATGATTATGGCCATCGTTGTGCTGGGAGGTTTGGGCAGCATCAAAGGAAGCCTTATAGGGGCTTTTATTATCGGATTTGTCGAGGTAGCTGTTGTGTTCTACCTTCCGGGAGGCGCATTCCTGCGGGGCGCAATTGCCCTGCTGGTCATGGTGATAATACTGGTGGTCAGGCCCGAGGGGCTCTACGGCATAGTCTTCGAAGAGGAGAGACTATAGGTGTTGCGGAGGCTATTTAAAGACATCCAGGGCGACATATTCGCAATACCGGGCAGGCTGATAGCCCTCATCTTTTTCATAACCTTGTTTTTTATCCCCCTTCTTACCCAGGAACCGTACATCCTCTTTATTCTCATACTGGTTAATATTTTCGTGATCTTTGCTGTAAGCTGGGATTTCATTTCCGGCTACACCGGCCAGGTAAATTTCGGCCACGCGTTTTTCTTCGGCGTTGCAGCATATACGGCGGCGCTGCTGAGCAAGAACCTCGGCCTGCAGCCCTGGGCGACCATACCCATCGGGGCCGTGGCGGCTACGGCGGCGGGCGTGCTGATGTGCCTCCCCGCCCTCAGGCTAAGGGGCCCTTATTTATCGCTGGTTACCCTGGCCATGCCCCTCATATTACTGGGTGTGATCAAGGCGTTCCCCGATTTTACCGGGGGTGAGCACGGCATCTCCGGCCTGCCGGGACTGGCCGGCACCAGGATGGCCGAATATTATATAGCGCTGGTTGCCATGATTGCGTCCGTATTTATCATGTGGAAGCTGGTTGATGCCAAGAGCGGGTTTGTCAGGATCGGCATCATCCTCCACGCCATCCGCGAGGACGAGATCGCCGCG
>CAYVBI010000203.1:0-3765 GCA_964448985.1 uncultured Dehalococcoidales bacterium | reverse complement strand
TCAGCGCCGCCTGCTTCGTGGGCGCAGCCATGTGCGTGGGCGCCTTCATACTCTCGTGGCTGGCCAGGGAAGATAAAAACGCTTCAGCGGCGGAGAGACCTGAGCGGATACTGATTTAATACATACTCCACATAAAAGGAGTCTATGCCGGACTATGTCATAAGACACGTAAAGGACGATGACCGCAATGCCGTCGTGGGCATCTTCAACTATTTCGTCGAGAACAGCTTCGCAGCTTATCCTGATAAGAAAGTGGGGCCGGAGATCTTCGATCTGCTCAAGAATATGAGCTGCGGGGGAGTTTTCTACGTGGCGGAATCGCCGGCCAAAGAGGTGATAGGCTTCGCCCTGCTGAGGCATCACCAGATCGCCGAGGCGTTCAAGAAGGCCGGAGAGATAACCTATTTCATCCTTCCTGAACATGAGCGCAGGGGTCTGGGCGCCCGCCTCATGGACACCATCGTTACGGATGCCAGGGCCGCCGGTGTGGAAACCCTGCTGGCCAATATATCGTCACTTAACGAAGTGAGCCTCAATTTTCACCATAAACACGGATTCAAGGAGTGCGGACGCTTCGAGCGCATCGGGCGGAAGTTCGGCAGGGATTTCGACGTCATCTGGATGCAGAAATTCCTGTAGGGGATAAGCATCCGTCATTGCGGGGAGCCGCAGGCGACGCGGCAATCTGGTGTTATCGCCGCGGGAACACAAGATTGCTTCGCTACCTGCCACGCCTTCGGCTCGCAGCTCCGGCTCACCGCAATGACGGTATGTAAGAACGATTGTCTACTTTGTGCGGAACTCGAAAGGACCGAAATTGAATTCGTTCTGATTTGGGTCCGGCGCAGGGATCCATTCCTGGCCATTGCCCTGATTGAACTCGTAGTATCCGGGGAGCCTGTCGGGCCATTCGGCCAGCTCAACCGGCACTGATATCTTCTGATCACCCCTCTGAACAGAGAGGGTTACTTTGTCTCCCGGCTTCTTGCCGTTGAAGTACGAAAGGATATCATCGACCCTGGCTACGGCGATCTCATCAACCGCTGTGATGATATCCCCTCCCGCCGAAGGCTCATTCTGCTTATTCCTGCCGCTTTCCACCAGTCCGACTTTGTACGCGGGGCTTCCTTCCATAACGCCCACAATGTATACACCCCCGGTCACTTTAAGGCCGAGTTTATCCGCCAGTTCCTTGCTGACGGGCATGCCCTCGATTCCGAGCCAGGGAGTCTTGATCGTGCCGCCCTTAAGCAGCTCGGGCAGCACCTTTTTAGCCGTGTTGATGGGAACGGCAAAGCCCACCCCGTTGGCCGTGGCCTCTATGGCAGTATTGATGCCGACCACCTCACCGTGCGAATTGAGCAGAGGGCCGCCGGAATTGCCCGGATTGATCGCAGCGTCCGTCTGTATGATATCCGTTATATTGCGGCTGTTGGCATTGGGTATGGACCTGCCCGTGCCGCTGATGATGCCGATGGTGATGGAGCCCTGCAGTCCGAAGGGCGAACCCAGAGCCACTGCCATCTGGCCGGGCTTGACCAGGCTTGAATCGGCCAGTACCAGATACGACAAGGCCGGTACCCTGGAAGCGTCTACCTGCAGCAGGGCCACATCGTTGTTGTTGTCCGAACCAATCACCTTACCTTCGAGATGGGTGCCATCGCTCAATACGACCTTAACGGTGGAAGCCTTGTCCACCACATGGTTGTTGGTCAGAATATGGCCTTCCGTATCGATGATGAAGCCCGATCCCTGTCCCCTCACATTGGGGATATCCAGGCCGAAGGGGCCGAGAATTTTAGATGCGATGGCGGTCTCAGATTCCACCTGGACCACCGCCGGTATGCACCTTTCATAAAGCGAAACAACCTTGTCTTCATCGAAAAGCGGCGTCACCTGCACCGTTGCAGATGAAGCCGGCAGGCTTAAAGACTTCTGATCGGACGAGCTGGCCGCCGGACCGCAGCCGGTGACCAGAAGCGCGGCGATAATCAGGGCTGTGGCAAGCGCGCCTGCCCTGCAGCGCCATCCACCTGATATTTTAGCTAACGACATTGATAAGCCTCCCGGAATTTGATATCGATAACAAGACTAAAGGTTCTGCGGCCTGAAGAATATTTCGTAGAAATAGTTATTGCCCGCCTCAGGCTCTGTGATGCGCTCTACGCGGCTCTCCTCGAGGTTGACCAGTATCAGCCAGACCTTACCATCGAGTTGCAGCGACACGATGGCCTGCGCAGTAGTGGGCGTGACTTTTAAAATGGACCCGCCGATGACCGCCATATTGGAAACGGAGGAGAAAATGGGGAACACCCTGTCCACGCTTCCCCCCCGGTCCATGATACTTTTCACCCTTGGATCCGTTGCGGCGATTTCAACAGCACGTTCACGCGCGTCCTGCGCCAGCTCCGGCATAAAAAGTCCCTCGTAACGCCTTGCGCTCACCACCGCCTTAACGTTCATATCCACATCGGCTTCGATCAAATCACCCATGCAGCGCCCGCAGACTACGCTGGCCATACCGTCCCTCACGTCCACGCGTATTATGAGTATCTCCCCCGTGCCGTTCAGGCGCTGCTGTATGCCGGGGTCTTTTTTGACCACGTCCGCAGCGACCACCGAAGGCGAAGGAGCGGCCAGATAAAAGGTCAGTGAAAGCACAGCAGCGATAATAAAGAGCGCCAGCCCGCTGGCGGCGGCCATCCTCCAGGCCGGCGCCCGCAGCCAGTCCAGCCAGCCTTTAAAAATCCCCTGGGTTGATCCCCGGCTTTTATCCGTGGCTATAGCTTCTGCATAGGCGCCCTCGAGCAGCACCTTCCGCAAACTGCTTTTATGGCCTGCTATCAGCAGATCGGGCAGTTCAGTGCTTTCCAGTATCCTGATAAGAGCTTCCTTTTTCATAATGCTGTGCTTCCGTCCAATAATATAATGATTTTAAACAGAAAAAGTTGCATCACTTCATTTTTTCCCTGAGCTTTTCAACTCCCCTGTGCAGCAGCGACTTGATGGTGCCCTCTTTCTTGCCCAGTATCTTCACCATCTCGCGTATCTTTTTCTTCTCAAAGAATTTGAGGGCTATAACCTCCTGATAAATAAAGGGCAGTTCTGAGACCTTCTTGTGCAGCATGATGAATTCCTCATGCCGGCTCAGCTCCTCCTCCGCCTGATTAATCTCGTCGCTATAGCTGCTGGTATCCGCCAGGTCAGCAATGGATTCTATGCTGGATATCCGCCTTCCACCTTCCCGGCGGTAATGATCGTTTATCTCATTGCTGGCAATACGGTAAAGCCAGGCAGCAAAGGGCACGTCCCGCCAGCGATACTTTTTAATCTGAGAGAAGGCCTTGAGAAAGGTTATCGATGTTATGTCAAGTGCTAGTTGAACATTGGCGGTGCGTTTCAAAGCATAGTTAAAGATGCGCCGGTAATAGACCTCGTACAGTTCGCCGAAGGCCTCCGGGCTGTGCTGGGCTCGCTTTACCAGTTCCCCTTCCGATCTCAATTGATCTGGCGTCGGCGAAGTATCATGCTTCATATGATCGGGCATGTAACACAGTTTAACTCATAACGCAATGGATGCAAAAAGGTTGCATGAGAAAAATGATCTCCCGCCGAATCATCAGATCCGGCGGGAGAATTGTATTAGAGGATAGGAGCTACTTTTTTAGAGAATCGAGCGCATCCTGCCATGTCGAGACGGTTGCATAGGCAGTGTTCTTATTAAAAGCGATATACAGGTCGACCTTATGTACAAAGACGACCGCC
>CAYVBI010000202.1:0-3798 GCA_964448985.1 uncultured Dehalococcoidales bacterium | reverse complement strand
TCCTATTCCCACTGTATTTTTATCACGGCCCTGCCCCGGAAATCCAGATCGAGCCTGTAAATATCATCGTTCTCTTTCTCATAGCTAACTGCATCCGCTCCGCAGCTCGCCGATAGCAGCCTGCCCGGCAACCTCAGCCAGAGCGAACCCTGCGCCATGCGCCCGAGATCGATGGTCCCTATCTCCAGTGTTTTACCTGTCACCTGCCAGGACTCGAGCTCGCAGCCCTGCGTGATGTGCAGGCTATCACCCACCAGGGTGGGACCGCCTCCCGCGCGGCAAATGCGCAGCAGCCGGCAGCCGTGGGATGGTATTACGCCCAGCTCAACTTGGCCGGCCTGTTCCGTACTGTGCTTCTTTCGCCAGAAATCAAACACGTGCAGCTTCTGCCCGGCCTCATATCCCAGCCGAGACAGGTCAAGGCTGCGGTCCGCCGAGCCAGCGCTCCAGTTGAAGACGGCGACGTCCTGCCAGCTCATGCCGTTCTTTTTAAGCGGCAGCACATACAGCTCTGCCATCTCCCGCTCCAGCAGATCGAGCGGGCGCCCGCTCACTCCCAGCAGTGGTGTGAGCAGCGCCACCAGCTTCTGCCTCTCGACAGGCAGGCGCGTGAGGTCGTCGCTGCTTATCAGCAGCCCGCCTGACAGCCCCACCAGGCTGAGGTTACTGATAACCTCATCATCACCCAGTGTCGTATCGTAGTTGCGCACCATCAGGCAGTCTGGATCGTTCCACCACCATCTCTGGTGCAGTGTGCTTAAATTGAGGGTATGCCGGATATTGTTACGCAGCGAACCGATGGATTTCTCGCTCTTTATGATAGGTGTCGCCCATTTGACGCTCCACAGGAAGGGAGTCCAGTTTGGTGCGGTATCCGGGCCGATGCGCATGGCATCGACAATGCCCACCGCCGGCCCGAAGGGACATCCGCAGCCCAGCAGGAAGGTCTCTTCTCCTATGCCGGCCCGCACTGCCTCCATCCCTTTGCGGAAGGCCTGCGCGCGCGTCATCTTGTTGTTTTGCCTGACGCCCGGGAGAGCGCCTGAGTAAACGAAGTCGGTCTTGACGAAGCCGTAGCCCCATTTTCGGGCGATGGTATCCAGCAGGGAGCGGACATGCTCCAGCACCACGGGTTGAGTGAGGTCGAGGGCATGCCCGTAAAAGTCATAGAAATATCCGCTCACGATGGGCTTGCCCTTTTTATCTTTGACCAGCCATTCCGGGTGTTGCTGCGCTATCTTTGAGCGCGGGTCCACCACGAAGGGCGCCAGCCACAGCCCGGAGGTATAGCCCTTCTGCTTTATACTGTCGGACAGGTGCGCCAGGCCACGCGGGAACTTGGCGTTGCAGGTGGTCCAATCGCCCCAGGCCGACTGATAGCCGTCATCGAGTTGCACTATTTTGAATGGGATGGTTTCCCTGATGCTGTCTATGGTGTTGAGGTTCGCAACGAAGAGGTCGGCAGTAATAGACTGAAAGAAATGGTACCAGTGTGTCCACTGCGCTGGCGGGGGAACTGCCGGCACACGCGCTTTCATCTGCCGCGCCACCGCCTCAACGTAATCGGCTGCAGGGTCAGCGCAGGGCAGGTCGATGAATTGCAGGTAACCCCATTCTGACTTGAGTTGTTCACCGGGCCCCAGCAACACGCCGTCGGCCTGCGCCGTCAGCGTCAGCTCAGAGGCGCCTGCCCGGCAATTGACGTGCAGCACGCCGAACTGATCGGCCGTTGAGACGAAGCCGGCCAGTATGGCCGACCTCTGGTCAGCCAGCAGACCCCAACCCTCACCCCAGAATTCGCCCCTCCCCCTGCCTGTGGGCAGGGCCGGATTGTACAGCATCTTGCTGATGAAGGGCCGCATAATGGGCAAAGAACTAATATCCCGTTCATTGCCACGGCGTAAACCCGAGTACACCCAGTCGTGCCAGCCTACCTTAAAGAAATTTAATGTTCCGCCGCCGGCGAAATTTACACTCCCGCCTGCGGCGGCCTCAGCCTGCAGTAGATTCATATCATGCAGGTAGATATCTTCACGGCTTCCGTTGGTTAGCTGCAGGCGCATTAAAAGGACAGGCCTGTCATCGTACAGATTGACCAGATAAGCCAGTTCCAGACTGTCCGCGCGGGCGGAGCTGGTGAAGCGGTACTGCTTGCCCCTGCCATGCACATCTTCCAGCGGTTCACTGGCGCTTGAGGTTTTCCCTGCGGCAAAGCCGGCTGTAAGTTTTTTCCCGCCTGGATTCGCGTAGCTGAGTCCGATCAGCGCGTCGTCAACCGATAGAGCGGCGTTATCCTGGCGGGCCACGCTGATCCTCCCGCTTCGCATATTGAAAGAGATACGCCAGAACCTGTTTTCGATTATTTGCCCTTTATCTTCCATCGCTATCAACCTTACGTCTTATTTATACGCTAAATATCACCGCCGCGGAGTAATCCTGATTGTATGTGTCTCGCGGTCAGCGGTGTGCGTATATATGAGCAACTGATTGGCGGCGTCGCGTACGCTTGAACCGTCCGACAGCTTGACCTCGTAGCCGTTGGGGTACTGGTAATCCGGGATAAAAACCTCAGTCGGCTTGCTAATGGCCGGATCATGGCGGAACTCGAACTCGAAGGCGCGCTTTTTAATATCAAATGAAATACGCAAAGGGGTCCCGGCAGTAGCACGGGGATACGGCCTGACCACGGCACGCAGTGCCCGGCCTCCCGAATCGATATCCGCAGGATCCTTACGCTGATCCAACCCGTAAATGGAGAAGTCCTCCAGGTTCCAGTGGTCGCCGTATTTAGTGTCGTTGAAAGCATCATATGTCCAGAGGTTATAGCTTAACAGGTTGGCATCCAGCGCTTTAAAGATGCGTCCCCATTCCTTGACATGCGCGCTGAAATCGCCAGTCCGGTAGGCCTCCTTATTATTCATGTCGTAGCAGATGCCTATCTCGCCGATAACCGTTGGGACGCCGCCGCACAGGCCGTTGCCCAGTTCTTTGATGCGCCGCATCTGGTCATTAAATGACTTCTGCACGGTGCCCGGGGTCCCTATCACGGGCTTGCCGGTCAGCTTGTCGTTGCCCACCAGCTCATTGGGGAAGAAATGATAGGACTTGGTGATCCAGTGCACATCGTCATACCAGTGAGGTTTATAAACCAGGTGCTTACTGTTGTCAGTGCCCATAGGCGGTGGAATATAATCCACGTTGGGCGGTGTAACGAGTATCACCGCATCAGGATCGACTGTGTGAATCGTATCGGCGAAGCGTTCGAAATAAGGCTTCTGGTAGTCGAGGGAAAAGTTGATTGTCCTACCGTTTCTGACCGAGAAGTAGTCGGGCTGCAGCAGCACCGGTTTGCCAGTCTTATCGAGGTCCCATACACCATTAGCCTTCCAGACGCAATCGCAGCCGTCTTTCCAGGCCTTTACGCCCCGGGGATTGAGCAGTTTTGTGCCGAGCAGCTTAGGTAAGAAAGACTTCCATACCTCCACCTCCTGCGCTATGCCGGCGGCCAGCAGCATACCCTGGAACGCGGTGGGAGTATCCCCTTTCTTGTAGTGGTACCAGCTCGTGGAATTCAGGTTACGGCAGGCTATGTAACCACGGAAAGGTTCGTTCATCGTATCGTAGCCCAGCGCAGCGGGCAGGCCTTTCAACCTTTCCGCCACCTTTTTATAGGCGTTCAGCAGGCGCGACTGCAGGTATTCCTGTATCGGTTGCCCGTCCACCTTCGTAGACGGCGCGAAGTCATTGCCGCCGAAAAAGAGGGTGAACATGGTCGCCGCTGCCATTTTGAACCCGTTA
>CAYVBI010000201.1:0-3819 GCA_964448985.1 uncultured Dehalococcoidales bacterium | reverse complement strand
ACAGGGGCGCAACCGGCCGCGATACCAGCATCTGCGAGACCTGCCGTGTCTACAAGAAATACGGCAGCGGCGATCCGATCGTACTGAAGCTCTTCGGCAAAGGCATCGACACCCACATAAAAGAGCTCGACAAGATAGCGAAGTAAACAGCAGTCAAATGAAATGCACAAGGGGCCGGCTATTGAAGCCGGCCCCTTTCTATTGTTCTTTTACAGACTCTCTACGGCTCTTCGGGCACACCGATCTCGGCCAGCGCGTCCCTGAGCTGCCTGAGGTTGACGATATCGTCCCTGTTGTAGCGGAGCAGCAGGTCGAGGGCTTCCTGGTCATTTGATTTCTTATAACGCTCCCACAGCCATATAGCGTCCATACCGTTCAGTCCCTCGGTCTCCCTGGATATTCCGAGATGCTGCAGCACCCTCTTAAAGCCGCCGCGCAGATTGTGGTCCCAGCACTTATACATCAGGTCTGTGTGCCGGTGCAGGAGCTCTAAGTCCGGACCCAGGCAGGCGCGGATGAAAGGGATATCGAAGCGGCTGCCGTTGTAGGTGTACATGTGCTCCGTACCCTCCATGGCGGTGAGCAGGTTATCACATGAGAGCCCGCTTTCGTAAAGCTGAACAAGCCTGCCGTCGTCACCGTTGCAGAAATAGATCCCGATGACGGTTATCTTGCTCTCGTGCGGATACAGCCCTGTCGTCTCTATATCCAGGTAAGCTTCCGGGTAGCCTATCATGATAAATCCTTTTTGTGATTATGCGGCGTTGCCGCCCATCTTTGTCTTAATGAACAGGCAGAAGGCGCCCAGGCCGAACAGGATGGCTGCCAGGTCACACAAACAACCGATCAGCGGTATGACGGAGATTATATAGAGGGCGAGCAATCCCAGGGCCAGCGCCCCGATGAGAGGCCCCGTGGCCGTGTTGTCGGCGCTCTGACGCAGCATCCATTTGCCGATGAACAGCCCCATGAAGATGTGCCCCAGGTATACGGCCAGGATATAGACGGCCAGGCCGGCCAGGCCCAGGGGTATACCGATGACCAGCATAAAGGCTATGACTATGGCGATCGGCGCCAGGAAGAAAAAGAGGGCGCCGTAACCCAAACAGGGCCAGGGCTTGCTTTTCAGCGTCTCTATCAATGCGGGTATATATTTGCGGGCAAGCAGAATGAAGATGATGCCGGTCAGCAATGCAGCGATATATTTGAATAAGGCAATTACTATGAGCATTATGACTATAAATATGACGATGGCTGAAGCTGCCCAGCCTGCCATCTGGCTTGCCGATTGACCGGTAGTCGCGGGCTTGGGCGGTAACACCTGTTTTACCTGGCCTCCGACCTTGGCTCCTACAGCCAGCTCTGCTACAGTCTCAGATTTGTATGTCAGGTTACCGGATATGCTGGCAGACGGCTCCAGCTTGATAGTACGGCACTCGACGTCGATGTTGCCGCCCACGCTATTATTAATAATCAGATCGCCGGCGCTGCCGCGTATGTCCTTACCCACCGGGCCGCCCACGTTCACCGTCCCTGCAGCCGGCAGGAAGTCCCGCCCCACCGATCCGGCGGGCATTATATCTACCCGAGAACAGACGGCCACCAGGTCGCCTCCGATTTTACTACCGATATCTATGGTTGAAGCTGCCACACGTACGGAGTCCCTTACCTGTCCCTTGACCGTGATATAGTTGGCGGCGCCGTTGATATTACCGTTAACCGGGCCGTTGACGGTGATAATGTCTCCGAAGGCGATGACGTCCCCGTTGACGGTACCGTCAATAGTTATCCCCGAGCCGAAGAGATACAGGTCGTCATTGACGACCTCCCCGGCCGGGATAACCAGCTTTTCACCCTGCCGGATATCCGCAGCGTTGGCCTGTGCCGTTGCGAGGATCGTAATAGTCAGTGCTGCGGCCAGCAATGTGAGGAACCTGCCTGCTTTTATGAACATTGTCTGCCTCCCTTTAACCGGATTTGATCAAAATCAATTCTTGCACATTTAAGGAGCCTATTCAACCGCCGGAGGTCCCGGCTGTAAGCCGCCCTTTCTCATCCCGGCGCATCTTAACGTAACTGAACTTGGCGAAGAAGAGCAGCACCCAGGCGGTGAAGTAGATGAACATTAGCAGCGCGATGACCGAACTGATGGGGCCATAGATGAGGCCGTATTGTGAGAAGTTTTTTACATACCAGACGAATGCAAACCTTACGATCTCGAAGCCGATGGCGGCCAGCAGGGCGCCCAGCCAGATATGCTTCCACCCCGGCCGCTTGCTGGGAATGAAGTGGTACAGCAGCAGCACTACACCGTAGGCGAGGGCGGCGTTGAGCAGCATAAAGGCGATCCTGTGGAAGAGGGTGGTTCGTGTGAATTTGAAGATCCACAACTGCATATTGGACTCGTGCATATACTGGATGGTTGTGGTCAGCCAGGTGAAGACAACCAGGCCTAAGACGGCCAGCACCAGCATACTGATATCCATGATTTCCCCAACAACGTAAGTCGGGCTTTGCGGTGAGCCCCAGGCCCGGTTGAGGGAATTGCGCAGCGCGCCGAAGAATGTGGTAGCGCTGTAGATGAGCATCAGCAGCGCTACAATGCCCGTGGCCTCGCGCGCTCTGATCACCCCCTCCAGCGTATTTACGATCATGTTTCTCGCCACTGGAATCAGGTTGCCCATGGCGTTAACGATCTGGTTTTCAGCTTCCGCTGAGGCCATCAGGTAGCCGGCGACCGATACAAGAGCAAGGGCGAAGGGAAATATCGAGAACAACAGGCTGTAGGCCACCGCCGCCGCCATCAGGTTGCTGTTATCTTTTCTGAACTCGGAATACGTTTGCCAGAGAAGTGAGATAACCGGGTTGTTTTTTACAGCCTCCCAAAATTTCATGGACCAGTCCTCAGTTAATAGTCGGCAGTGACAGGTGCGCTAATATGTTATCAGATTTCACCGATGATGTGCGGGCTTTACACAAGGGGGGCCTGTATACAGTAAAATAGATTGCAGGGACCGATAAGGAGGATTGTCATGGAGGAACAGCAAAAAGATCAAAAAAAGTCCGCCGCGGATAACCTCGGCGATATGTTCGACGCCCTGGGCGATGCAATGGGACAGATATTCAGTGATCCGAAGCTGAAAGAGAAAGCACGCGACCTGGGCAAAGCAGCCAAAGAATCGGCTGAAACGCTGGGTGAGCGCTTCAAGGACGACGAGGTCAAGGCCAAGTTCAAGGACGTCGGCAAGGCCGCACAGGCCTTCGGCAAGAACGTGGCGGATATTTTTGTCGAAGATACCGGCAAAGGCAGCGGCGGAGACAAGCCCGCAGCCGGGTCATGATCGTGTAATTGATAAGGACGCAGACCCGTGGCGGTCTACCGATGACTTGCGGTCAGGATTAAGAATCAGTGCTGCCGCGGGTGCCTTTCTGAGCAGCCTGAGTATAGGCTACCACCGCCGCCACAGCAGCCGCGCGCTTGCTGTCGTCGAATACCTGCGACAGCTTCTCCTCCAGGGGCTTCTCTCTTGCCATAATAGTCTGCATATCGTCGATCAGCGTCGTTTCCTGGGTAATGAAATGCGTTCCCAGTTCGCCGCTGCGGAAACGGGCGTTCTCCATGACCGCCTTGTGGAAAGGTATGTTGGTCTTCACACCCACTATCACGTACTCATACAGGGCGCGCCTCATGCGCTCAATGGCTTCATCTCTATTTCGGCCCCAGGCCACCAGCTTGGAGATCATGGGGTCGTAATTTGGTGAGACGGTGTAGCGCGTGTGCACACCGCTGTCCACACGTATGCCCACGCCGCCGGGTGA
>CAYVBI010000200.1:0-3823 GCA_964448985.1 uncultured Dehalococcoidales bacterium | reverse complement strand
CAGGGGGCATCTGCCCCCTGCTTTTTTATTCAGGCCCGGGTTATTTTTTCAGTATTGTCACCGCAGCCACGTGGTTCCAGCCGAAGACCTGGCACAGGCCGACTCTGGGGTCCCTGGATATCTGCCTCTGTCCCGCCTGCCCCCTCATCTGCCACACGATCTCGCAAACCTGCCCCAGGCCGGAGGCGCCGGGCGGCTCTCCTTTGCATTGGACCCCGCCGCTGGGGTTGACCGGAAGCCTGCCCGTGATATCGAAAACGCCTTCCCTTAAAAGTTTGTAGGCTTCCCCCGGCTTGCACAGGCCGAGTTGCTCGATGTGTACCAGCTCGTGTGCAGATTCGGTATCCTGCACCTCGCACAAGTCTATGTCCTTTGGTCCCACGCCCGCCATCTCATATGCTTTCCTGGCGGCCAGCTCGGTTACAGAGACGCCCTTTGTCTTGAGGTTCACACTGTAGGTGTTGCTGGGCTCTACTACCGATGGAGGATACTGCGCCGTCTGCATCACAGTTGCAGCGATGGTTACCGGTTTGCGGATATTGAATTTTTTAGCGGCCTTCCGGCTGCACACGATAGCTGCCGCGGCGCCGTCATCGGGCGTGCAGAAATTGTACAGGTGCAGCGGGTAGGCCACCATGGGAGATTTGAGCACGTCCTCGACAGTTATTATGTTCCTGAAAAGGGCATAGGGGTTATTCGCGCCGTTTTTATGTGCCTTCACCGCCACCCTGGCGAAATCCTCCTCGGTTGCGCCGTAATCGTTCATATATTTCTGGGCCACGGTCGCAAAGGCTGCCGGGCTGGCCTTCATGCCCAGCACATTCTGCCACGGGTCTCCCAGCTCATCGAACATGCCCTTGAACTTATCGAACCCGTAAACGAGCACGACCTCGCAGGAGCCGCTGTTGATGGCGTCCCTGGCCAATTTCAACATGGCGCCGCCGGTGGCGCACATCGCGTTGATTTGGTAGATGGGCACGCCGGTCATACCCACTTTCATCATCAGGTCGATGCCGGTGCCTGCCTTTTTAAAGGCGACCTTACCCGCCAGCACGAACTCGATATCACGATAAGTCATGTTGGCGTCTTCCAGCGCCTTTAAAATAGCTTCGATAGAGATGTCATCGGGGTCCTTGTCAGGGTACCTTCCGAACGGGTGCATTCCAACACCGGCAATTACCACGTCGCTCATAACGCCTCCTTCAGTTCAGGTGTATTTAGCGGTAAAGAAATAAACATGTCAATTGGCCCCCGCCGGTTTGAACTTGCAAATCATGACATCCCTGCCGTCCTTATCTTCGCCGAATTTTTCAAAGGTCAATTCCATTTCCATGCCGACCTTGAGTTTTTTAGGATCGTTTTCCGTGAGCAGTGAATAGAGTACCATCCCGCCCGGCAGCTCGACCCAGCCCAGGCCGTAGGGCACAAAGGGATCCGGCGGCTTGTAGGGTGGGGGAGCCGGGTAGTACATCACGGAGAAGGCGTAAAGCTTTCCCCTGTTGCCGAGGGCGATCTCCTCGAGGTCACGCCCCTGGCAGTTCTCGCATATCTCCCGGCGGATAAAGAACTGCTCTCCGCATTTTCGACACTTGCTCCCCACCAGGTGTCCCCTGTCGGACGGGGACTGCGGGAGCTTCATCATGCCATCTTTAAAGGGGACCTGTTTGCCTGTGCTGTTGCCCATGAGTAAACCTCCGTTAATATTTGATCTGAGTAGTAACGCGTATTGACAAGCATATTTTACCTGTGCTATAAATCTAAAGCGCCGGTAAACTGGCCAGTTTTACACAACAGTATATTTTAAAACGTATTCCCGGGTGTTGTAAAGAGATTAGACTGGCCGGGCACGGCGGCGGATAAATGTTCCGCATGCATAAATTGGAGGTGGGAGCAATATGAAAGACCCGTATACCGGCAAACCATGGTTGAAATTCTATGATAAGCATGTGCCGGAAAAAATTAAATATCCGCATAAATCATATCCTGAGATGTACCGCGAGAACTTCCCCAAGTACAAAGATATGGTTGCCATATACTATGCGGGCACGGCTATATCTTTCACCGAATTAGAGAGTCAGTCCAATAAGTTCGCCAATTTCCTGATAAAGCAGGGACTCAAGCCCGGTGATGTGGTAGGCGTTAACCTTCCCAACGTCCCAGCCTATTACATCGCAGTTTTAGGCACGCTCAAAGCCGGGTGTATTCTGTCCGGTGTGAGCCCTCTGCTGACACAGCGCGAACTGGAGTATCAATTGAACAACTCCGGCGCCAAGGTCCTGGTGGCCATGGACCTGTTATGGGGCAATGTAGGGGCCGTAATTGCCAAAACAGGTGTAAAGGCGGTGGCCTACGTCGGGATAGGGGATTTCCTGCCTTCCGACAAACCGGCCGCCCCTGGCGCTCTCCCCTCGGTACCGGGCATAGCCATTGATCATTTCTTAGAGATTTTAAAAGAGATGCCGGCGACCGATCCGAAGGTAAAAATAACTCCTGAAGCCCCGGCCTTGATGCAGTATACAGGAGGGACTACGGGGCCATCCAAAGGCGCCCTGTTGACGCATAACAACATGGTACATCACATCACACAATTAGTAGTCTGGCTTGACTATAAAATGGGGAAATCAGTGATATTATCGGCGTTTCCCCTGTTCCATCAGGCGGGGCTGGGTGTCAGCATGTGGAGCATGGCCTTCGGTCAAACACAGATAGCCGTGGCCAATCCACGTGACCTTGCAGGCATTATCAATTTAACGAAGACCTACAAGCCGACGGCCTTTTGCAATGTTCCAACAATCTATATTGAACTGGGAAAACAGCCTGCTTTTAAAGAATTGGATTTCTCGAATGTCCAGTACTTTCTCAGCGGCGCCGCCCCTTTCCCGCCCGAATATATCAGGGATTTTGAAGCGGTCGTGGGAGAGGGGAAAGTGTGTGAGGGACTGGGAATGACCGAGACCAGTCCCCTTACGGCGGTATCGCCGTGTTACGGGAAGAAAAAGGCAGGGTCGGTGGGCCTTCCGTTCCCGGATGTGGAGATAAAAATAATAGATCCTGTGACCAATGAAATAGTCCCCATCGGCGAGCCGGGTGAACTGGTTGCCAAAGGCCCGCAGGTATTCACCCTGGGATACCATAACATGCCGGAGGAGACGGCCAATACGCTGCGCGACGGCTGGATCTATACAGGGGACATTGCCCGCATGGACGAAGACGGCTACCTGTGGATAGTGGACAGGCTGAAGGATATGGTAAACGTATCGGGGTACAAAGTATTCACGCGGGAACTCGACGATATTCTTTGTGAGCATCCGGCCGTTGCCATGGCGGCCACCATCGGCGTTCCCGACCCCAGGCGGCCCGGAGCAGAGATGGTGGCCACTGCGGTTGTGCTGAAACCGGGAGTGGAAAAGAGCGAGGTTACCAGGAACAGCATACTCGATTTCGTCAAGGAAAGAGTGGCTCCGTATAAGGTCCCCAAGAAAATAGAATTCATGGACCAGCTTCCGCTCAGTGCAATCGGCAAAATACTCAAGCGTGAACTGCGCGAGATAATGATTCCCAAGGCCTGAGACTATTTGATCAGAAAAGTCCCTGCGGGAAGGTCAATAGCCGGCAATACTTACAGCCGTGTTACTTTTTCTTCCTGGTTGGGCCGGTTGACATAATGCCGCTCAATATGAAGTCGGACATGTGTGCGGCTATCTCTTTAGGCGTCATGGTTCCTTTGGGCGAATACCATACCCAGGTGTAGTTCGAAGCGCCGACAACGGTATAAACAAGCAGCTTCACATCTATCCTCTTGAATATACCCTCCCTGATTCCC
>CAYVBI010000199.1:0-3830 GCA_964448985.1 uncultured Dehalococcoidales bacterium | reverse complement strand
CCCTGTGCCGGGTGAATATCCCATTATATTCGAGGCAGCCTCCGGCGACCTGAAATCAGACATTGAATTGAAGGCCATAGTCACCGCCAGCTACGATCTGAAGTTGACGACGCCGGACGGCCGGCTCAACGCCGAGGCAACGGCCGGTCAGGAGAGCAGTTTCACTATAGTCGTGGCGAATAGCGGCACGGCGGACCTGGAGAAAGTAGAGGTCGGTTGCCCGGCCGGAAACAGGCCCAGCGGCTGGACGGTTACCTGCAAGCCGGAGAAGCTTGACATGCTCAAAGCACAGGAGACCAAGGAGGTGCAGGTAACTGTGAAGCCGGCCGAAAAGACCATTGCCGGCGATTACGTTATCACCATTCAGGCCCAGCCTGAATCGAAAAACGCTTTTGCCAGTCTGCAGATACGCACCACGGTACTCACGCCGACAATCTGGGGATGGGTCGGTGTGGGCATAGTAATACTGGTGGTTGTAGCGCTGGCAGTCATATTCATCCGCTTCGGACGCCGCTAACGGGTATATATGAGCGACAACCTGATAATCGAGACACGCGATTTAACCAAGGCCTACGGCAAGTTTACGGCCGTTAAAAGCCTCAACCTTTGTATAACGGAAGGAGAGGTTTTCGGCCTGCTCGGGCCCAATGGAGCTGGCAAGACCACTACCATACTCATGCTGATGGGCTTCTGCGAGCCGACGTCAGGAACGGTGCTGATCAACGGATATGACCCTTTGCGCGAACCTATCAAGGTCAAGAGCGTGGTCGGCTATATGCCGGAAAAGATTGGTTTTTACGATGATATGACGGCCCGGGAAAACCTTGAGTATACAGGCCGCCTCAACGGGCTGAGAGGCAGCGAACTGACGGCCAGGATCGATGAGTTGTTCGATGTAGTCGGGCTGAGAGACCGGGCGAACCAGCCTGTGGGTAAATTTTCGCACGGCATGAAGCAGCGTCTGGGTATCGCCGATGTAATGATCAAGCAGCCCAAAATCGCCATCTTCGATGAACCGACCTCGGGCATAGACCCTGAAGGCACGGACCAGGTGCTCAACCTGATACGCGCCATGGCCCGGCAGAAGGTTACGGTCATTATCTCCTCCCATCAGTTGCACCAGCTGCAAAAGGTATGCACCGGCGTAGGGATCTTCTCCAGGGGACAATTAATAGCCACTGGGCCGGTGGACAAGCTTGGCAGGGAGACGCTGAGAAAGGGCAATTATAATATTATCCTTCCCATCGCACAACTTGCGGAGCGCGTGCGCTCCGAGATAAGCAGGATACCCGGTGTCTGCAGCATCGATAGTGTCGCGGACAGCACTGTCGTCGCAGCCGATGAAGACATCAGTGCAGAGCTTGAGCGTGTGGTGCTTGAGCTGACCGGGCTCAAGTTACAGATGAAGGTCGAGGAATTCGAGCTGGAAGAAATATACATGAAATATTTTGAAGGTTCCTGAATATGAACGGCTTACTGGAGATTCTCAGGAAAGAGCTGTCTGACAGCTTCAATAGCAAGAGGTTTATCATCCTGTTTTTGCTGGTATACCTGGCCGGCATAGCCACAATATATATAGCGGCCCAGAACATCAGGGCGGCCGTCGGCGATTCGACCAGCAACATCTTTTTAAATCTTTTTGTCGTATCGGGGAACAATTCGCCGTTCTCCTTCCCGCTGTTTATGTCCATTTTTATTCCCATCATCGGCATAGCCCTGGGTTTCGATGCGATCAACAGCGAGAGGACCGGGGGCAACCTCAGTCGGATTCTGGCACAGCCCATCTATCGTGACAGCCTGATCAACGGTAAGTTCTTGTCCGGTCTGACCGTGATAACCATACTTATCGTCAGCGTTGTGGCCATAGTGGCCGGGCTCGGGCTGCGGCTGATAGGCGTGCCGCCCGAGGCGGAGGAGATACTGAGGCTGTTTATATTCATAATAGTGAGCATCCTGTACGGGGCTTTCTGGATGTCTCTATCGGTGCTCTTCTCCGTGCTTTTCAAGAAGACCTCCACCTCGGCCCTTGCCTCCATTGCGGTCTGGATCTTCCTTTTCCTTTTCATGGGCATCATCGCCAACCTGATCGCCGGGGCCGCCTTCCCCGTCAGCCAGGATTCTACGGTCGCCCAGGTGTCTGACTACGACAACCTCTACCGGATGATCAGCCGCATCTCACCGGGAACACTCTACGCTGAAAGCATTCAGGCGATACTTCTTCCCATGATGGGCAACAGCAGTCCCACCATGATGATGATAGGTATATATTCGGGACTGATGCCGTCACCTCTGCCTCTCAGCCAGAGCCTGATGCTGGTCTGGCCCCAGCTTGTAGGGTTGGTGGCGCTGACCGCCATCTGTTTCGCCGTGGCCTATATCAAGTTTATGCGCGAGGAGATCAGGTCAACATAAGATGATATTAAGAGCTTTAACCGTAGGTTTCATAGCCACCAACTGCTATATAGTTGGATCGGATACCACCAGGAAGGCCATGGTGATCGATCCCGGCGCAGACTCCAAGACCATTTTGAAATCTCTCAATGCCGATAGACTACTATTATCGCTGATAGTCATAACCCACAGCCACTTCGACCATATCGGGGCCGTGAAAGCCATTAAAGACGCCACAGGAGCCAGGTTCGCCGTCGGTGGGGGCGCTGCAAAATCGTCGCCCGGAGCGTTTATCAAGCTGGTGGCCGCCATGTCCGGCGGATCTGCCAGCATACCCGAGCCGGACCTGTTCCTCTCCGAAGGGGATAAGATCGACATCGACGACCTGCATTTTGAAGTGCTGTTTACTCCGGGGCACAGCCCGGACGAGATCAGCCTGTACGGCCACGGTATACTGTTCAGCGGCGATACGCTTTTCAACGCCGGCATCGGCAGGACCGATTTCCCCGGCTGCAGTTACGAGCAGCTCGAGCATAGCATTCAGACCAAGTTATACACGCTGCCCGATCAGACCGTCGTATACCCGGGACATGGTCCTGCGACTACAATTGGGCGTGAAAAAAGGGGCAATCCCTTTATCAGGTGATTGCCCCTTTTGCATAAGCTGGTTGATGTGGATTAGACGAAGAGCGGGCAGAGGACCAGCGTGATAGTGGCGAGCAGCTTTACCAGCACGTGAAGTGACGGGCCGGCAGTGTCCTTGAAAGGATCACCGACTGTATCGCCGACTACGGCTGCCTTGTGGGCATCCGAGCCTTTGCCCAGGATATTGCCCTTATCATCCTTGAGCTGATCATCTTCGATCATTTTCTTGGCGTTGTCCCAGGCGCCGCCGCCGTTGTTCATGAAGGAGGCGAGCATGATGCCTGCGATCGTGCCGATCATGAGGAGCGCTGCCACAACCTGAGCGGCGTCCCACGTGTAGAACTTGCCGTCAGGCAGCGGTATCGCAGGGAGGTACTTGAAGAGCAGTCCCACAACCACGGGCGCAAGCACCACCAGGAGGGCCGGTGCGATCATCTCTTTGAGGCCGGCTTTGGCGGTGATATCAACGATCTCACCGTAGTTCGGCTTCTCGGTCCCGGCCATGATGCCGGGATGCTCGCGGAACTGGGTGCGTACCGCGTCTATGATTTTGCTGGCGGTCTTGCCGACCGACTTGATGGCCCATGCGCTGAAGAGGTAGACAAGCATGGCTGCGATCAGCCCGCCGACGAAGACCTCGATATTGGCGATGTTTACTATGTTGAAAGTACCGGTCTCACCGAACCTGAGGAAGGATACCCTATCCAGGTAAGCCTGGAAGAGCAGGAAGGCGGCCAGGCCGGCTGACACCATGGCGTAGCCCTTGGTCAGCGCCTTGGTCGTGTTGCCGACGG
>CAYVBI010000198.1:0-3835 GCA_964448985.1 uncultured Dehalococcoidales bacterium | reverse complement strand
TCAGCGTCTGCTCCTGATAACGCCCCGTATTAAAATCCAGCACATAGGCAAAGACAGGACCCAGGTAGCCAACATGGCTGAGGGTGAACGAAAAGAAATGAGTGGGCGTGGTGATGCCGAAATACTGCCAGCGCTTGATACGCAACGATTGAAGGAACTTCAAAGAGTAGATATTGACATTCTCCAGATTGGCATCCAGCAGCGGCTGCCGCGCCCATCCGTAATCGACCAGGTTCCCCTGTCCATCAAGTAAAGGTCCGCTCTTGGTTATCTCTTTCATATCTCACCCTCCTGTTGGCGTCCTTAAGGCACGCTCTTTAAACAACTATATTAAATGCTCCGCCCTGTGCACCATAGCGCCTATACACCTGATGGCGTTGTCGGGCATGACGTAGGTTGGTATGCCGTCCATGGCCGCCAGTATCAAGCCGTCCAGCTGATCGGGCGGATTGGCAGGTATCAATACTATGGGCTTCTTCAATCGGTCGCGCAGTTCCACCAGCCTCTGCCTGAACCAGGCATCATTCAGAAACGCGTAGGTGATCACCAGGCAGGTATCCACGTGCGGCATGATCATCTCCAGACAATCGATATATACCTGCGCGGCGCCGCCGATGGGCGCCCAGACAAGGTCAACCGGGTTTTTGCGGTTATTGGACGGCGGCACCTTATCCTTGAGATATTCCGCCAGTTTACGCTGGAGATCCTCGGGAAACTGCCGGATATTGAGCCCTTCCCTGGCGCAGGCATCCGACGAGGCCACCGCCCCTCCACCGGCTTCGATCAGCAGACCGATATCCCGGCCCGGCGGCAGAACGGGGCAACTGAAGGCCACGGCCAGGTCGATAAGGTGCTCCATCCCATAAGCAGGTATAATCCCGGTCTGAGCACACATGGTTTGAAAAACCTGGTAGCTGCCGGCCATCGAGCCCGTGTGGGAAGCAGCAGACCTGGCTCCCATCTCGGAGCTGCCGCCCTTCCAGACAATAATGGGCTTCTGCGGGCAAATCTCCCGTGCCAGCTTCAAAAATCGCTGCGGATCCTTCAGACCTTCTATATAAGCCGTTATGACCTTTGTATCAGGATCGGCGCCCCAGTAACTTATCAGGTCTTCCAGCCTAAGGTCGCTCTGGTTTCCAATGCTGATGATACCGCTGAAGCGAAGACCCCGGGCGCTACCCAGGCGAAGCATGATCTCGGCTACCCAGCCACTCTGGCCCACGAAACCCACACCACCGGGATCAAGCGGTATCCTGGCATAGGGAACAACCGTATTCACCCGTCCCCGCGAGGTAAAAACACCCATGCAGTTGGGCCCGATAATCCTCACTCCCCCTGCACGGGCGATGGCCACCATCCTCTTCTCAGCCTCTTTTCCCTCAGCGCCCATCTCGCTGAAGCCCACGGCATGCACTACAGCGAACTTCACCCGCTTGCGGGCGCAGTCCTCCATAGCCTCAGGAATGGAGCGGGCCGGAATGGCCAGCACAGCCAGGTCGACCTCACCGGGTATGGACGACAGGTCGGGAAAGCACTTTAATCCCATGATATCGCTTTCCCTCTGGTTGATGGGGTAAATAACACCGGCATAGCCATCCTTGATCATGCTGTTGATAAACATACCGCCGGATTTCCACTCGTCCTTCGAGGCCCCCACTATGGCCACCGAACGGGGTTCAAAAAGGTATTTCATATCTGGCGCAGCGTAAAGGGTCATTAAATGCCTCCTCGATTTATCAGGGAACCGGGACCTCATCATGGATCGCCGACAAAACGGCTATGGGGCTTATTATCTTACTGCGCTTCGCCCTGTGTCAAAGCCTTCAATAATGTGCTATATTACTATCGCCGCATACGGTGGTAGAGGTCACTCTTAATCGAGGAGGAATATTATGGCATATGAGACTATTACATACCATGTCAGCGCAGGCATAGGCAGGATCACCTTCAACCGCCCGCAGGTTATGAATGCCCTCACTCCCTCCATGCTTAAAGAGATAAGAACCGCAGTGCTCGAAGCGGACAAATCCCCTGACGTAAAGGTCATAGTCCTGACCGGCGCCGGCAGGGCCTTCTGCGCAGGTGTCGACCTCAAAGCTATGGGAGACGCTAAGCTGGTCAACGGCAAGGTCGGTGACTTTCTCGACGTGCCGGCCCGCGAATTAATAGTCACCATCCGCTCTGTGCCCAAGGCGGTGATCAACCTGATCAACGGGTTCTGCTTCACGGGCGCGCTGGAGATCATGCTGGCCTGCGACATTGTGATCGCATCAGAGGACGCTAAAATCGGCGATACGCATGCCAAATGGGGACTGCGTCCTACCTGGGGCATGAGCGCCCGCCTGCCGCGCAGGGTGGGCTACCTCAAGGCCAAGGAATTATCTTTTACAGCCGAAGCCATAACCGCCAGAGAGGCCGAGCGTATCGGGCTGATCAACCTGGCGGTGCCCGGTGATAAGCTGGAAGAGGCCCTGCAGACCATGGCCAAAAAGATAATGGGCAACAGCGCACAATCCATCGCAGCCTACAAGCAGCTCTACAATGCAAACGAGAACATGACGCTGGACAAGAGCCTCGAGCTGGAATTCGGCAGCGATTTCGAGATCACCGACAGCCTGGATAGGCTGATGAATTTTATTAAATAGAAAAATTGTTATTGCGGGGAGCTGAGCGACGAAGCAATCCGGCGTTTTGAAGTATTCGACTACACAAGATTGCTTCGCTACGCTCGCAATGACTGACTTTTTAATTTCTTGACGTACAGTTGAAACGAATATAAACTAAGCGCAAGCGCAATCAGGGGAGGTACATCCATGACTTCTGCTAAAAAGCGTCACGGCTGGTGGACTGCAATTATCATCTGCGTCGTCATCCTTCTCATTATAATCACACCCCTTTCGCTTTACGCCACGGCAAATGTCGAGACCAGAGACCTGGACGATGCAGCCCGCGCTCAGGCGGGCGGTTCATACGTCAAGCTTCCCGAAGGCGTGACACATTATGAGATGACGGGGCCCGAGGACGGCCAGGTGGTGGTGCTGGTGCACGGCGCCACCATACCTATGTACCTATGGGACGCACAGGTAGAGGCACTTGCCAGGGCCGGCTACCGGGTGCTCCGCTATGACATGTACGGCAGGGGCTACTCGGACAGGCCGGATGGGGACTACAGCCAGGCGTTCTTCCGCAAACAGCTTCTGGACCTGCTGGATGCGCTCAAGGTAAAGCAGCCCGTGGACCTTGTGGGCGTCTCCATGGGTGGAGCCATAGCAGTGGACTTCACAGCCAGCTACCCCGACCGCGTCAAGGACCTGGCGCTGATTGCACCGATGATCAACTCGCTCAAGAACGACACTAACTTCAAATTGATGAGGATACCATTGCTGGGAGAGTTCCTGACACGACTGATAGCGGTCAAGGTCATGTCGGACCGGGCGGCCCAACTCATGCAGAAATCGCCCAAAGCTGCCGAGTATGCCAGGCAGTTCCAGGACCAGACCCAGTTCAAGGGCTTCGAGAAGGCATCGCTGGCCGCGGCCCGCAGCGATGCCTGGGCTGACTACACAGCTGATTACGAAAAGGTCGGCCTGCAGGACCACAGGATCCTGCTGATCTGGGGCACCCAGGATAACGACATCTCGCCTGAGATGGTGCAGGCCATGCAAAAGGCGCTGCCCAACATTGAATTCAAGCAGCTTGATGGCATCGGACACGACCCCCAGGTGGAAGTGCCCGACCAGGTCAACAGCCTGATACTGGACTTTTTAAAGCAGCAATAATATAAAGGAGGTCCCAAATGCCTGAAAAGAAATTCAAGTACCTGAGCAAGGAGTGG
>CAYVBI010000197.1:0-3852 GCA_964448985.1 uncultured Dehalococcoidales bacterium | reverse complement strand
AGATCACCCTGTACAGGATACTGATGGGGGTCGCAATAATCGTAATGGGCTACGGGGGCGTAGTCACGCATATAATAAACATCTTCACCCAGCCGCAGGTTTACACCTCGATTTTGTCCTGGGCGGCCGCTGTAGGCATCAACCTCTTCGGCCTTGCGCTGAACATCATAGCCGTATCAGGTAAGTTTAAGCGATAAAACGGAAGGGCGCGGCTTTAGCTGTGTCCGCAAGAGCGGACAGGCCTAAAGGACTATCCCTATATTGACTGAACGTTAACCGGTTAAGGAGGCTTGGATCGTACCGATGAGACCATACGATTAAGGTCAGGTGGATTGGCGGGACTTATGTAAATCCAATCATTCGTGGTATTATAGATTTATACGGCATAACGACCTAAAATATTCGAAGCCGTGTTTAGAGGTTAAGGAGTATGGCAGGCAGGGTTGCTAAAAAAGGGGCTGCCTACAGCGCGGTAAAGACGGCGGGGAAAAAAGGCAGCGCGGCGAGGGCGGTTGTTTCACACTCTTCAAACGAAAACCCAGAGAAAGATAACGGTTTCCCCATCATAGGCATCGGGGCGTCTGCAGGCGGCCTTGAGGCCTTTGAGCTTTTCTTCCAGAACATGCCGCCCAACAGCGGTATGGCGTTTGTGCTGGTTTCCCATCTCGATCCAGGCCACGCCAGCATGCTGAGCGAGATACTGCAGAGGAACACAACCATGCCCGTTGTCGAGGCGCTGGACCAGATAAAAGTCGCGCCGGACCACGTCTACGTTATTCCGCCCAACAGGGACATGTCCATCTTTCACGGAGCGCTCCATCTCGGCGTCCCTGAAGCCAACCGCGGGCACAGGATGCCCATAGATTTATTCCTGCGCTCCCTTGCGGACGAACATGGGGAAAAGGCCATCTGCGTCATCCTTTCAGGGACCGGTACTGACGGGACGCTGGGATTACGCGCAATTCACGGGGCGGGCGGGGTCTCCTTCGTGCAGGACCCGTCCACATCAAGATATGACGGCATGCCCGGCAGCGCTGTTAACAGCGGCCTCGCCACTTACATTTTACCTGTTGAGAAGATACCGGGACAGCTGGCCGACTATGTGAACTCCTTCTTTGAAAAAAAGATAAGGCCTCTTCCTCCCGTACCTGCCGCAACCGGTGCCCGCAGTAAAATCCTGATGCTGATCCGCTCACAGACGGGCCACGATTTCTCGTTATACAAGCGCAGCACCATCAACCGCCGCATTGAGCGTCGCATGACCGCCCACGGCGTAGCGGAGATAAATCGTTATGCCCGTTACCTGCAGGAGCATCCCGAGGAAGTGCAGCTTCTCTTCAAAGAACTACTCATCAATGTCACCAGCTTCTTCAGGGACACGGAGGCCTTTGCGGTGCTCAAGAAAGATGTCTTTCCGCAGCTATTCGCGCACAAACCGGATAATTACGCCTTCAGGTTGTGGGTGCCAGGGTGTGCCACAGGCGAAGAGGCATACTCACTAGCCATCATCCTCAGGGAATTAATGGATGATGCCGGGCAGGAATACAAAGTCCAGATATACGGTACGGACATCGATGAGGATTCTATCGCGGCTGCCCGCAGCGGCCGCTACCCGGCCAATATCTCCATAGATGTGTCGCCGGAAAGGTTGCGGCGCTTTTTTATCAAGGAAGAGACCGGCTACCGCATCAAGAAGGACATACGCGAGATGATCGTCTTTGCGATCCAGAACGTTACTAAGGACGCGCCCTTCACCACATTAGACCTTGTAAGCTGCAGAAACCTGCTGATCTACCTCGAGCCGGAGATGCAGGGCCGGCTTTTACCGGCTTTTCATTACGCACTGAAACCGGGCGGGATACTCTTCCTCGGCCCATCGGAAAGCATTGGGATTTACACCGACCTCTTTGCGCAGGTCAACAGGAAGTGGAAAATATTCCGGCCAAAACCATCAACCTCCCCCACGCATGCCCAGACGGCGGCAGGGCTGGCCTGGATGGGATACCAGGTAAAAAAGGTAGCGGATGATGAGATCAAAGTGGCCAGGGAGACTAACTACGCGGAGTTGACTAAAAAAGCGCTGCTGGATATTTACGCGCCCGGAGCGGCGATAACGGATGAGAAGGGCACTATCCTTTACATACATGGTGACACCGGCAGATACCTGCGGCCGGCGCCGGGCCAGGCCAGCCTGAACATCGTGGAAATGGCACGCGAGGGGTTGCAACTGGATCTGCGCAACGCTATCCACAACGCCGCTACACAAAAAAAGCAGGTAGCCTGCAGGGGCCTGCAGGTGAGGACGAACGGGGGCAGCCAGGGAGTTGACCTGACCGTACTGCCCTTGCCTCATGCAGGGGCAGCCGCGGGGTTTCTGCTGATCTGTTTCCAGGATACCGTGCCGCAAAAGGCTAAAGCAGGCCGGGGTAAAACCGGCGCGGGACAGGCTAAACCGGAGCACGTACATGAGCTGGAGCAGGAACTGGCTTACACCAGGGAAAACCTGCAGGCCACCATCGAGGAGATGCAGGCCTCCAATGAAGAGCTCAAATCCACCAACGAGGAGCTCCAGTCCACCAATGAAGAGCTGCAGTCAACCAACGAGGAGCTCGAGACCTCCAGGGAGGAACTGCAATCGCTGAATGAAGAGCTGGTGACTGTCAACTCCGAGTACCAGGCCAAGATCGAGCAGCTTGTAGGATTGCAGAACGATATTAAGAACCTCATCGATACCATCAGTGCCGGCACCATTTTTCTGGATTGCAGGCTCTCTATAAAACGCTTCTCGCGCGAGGCGGCCAGGGTTTACCGACTGGTGGCATCGGATGTGGGCCGTTCCCTCAATGACATCAAGTCAGATATTGTGGGAGATGACCTGGTTGCAGATGCGCTGGCAGTGCTCGAGTCGCTGACGCCACGGGAAAAGGAAGTTCAGACAACTGGCGGTGGCTGGTACCAGGTGCGCGTCATGCCCTACCGCACGCTGGACAATGTGGTTGATGGGGTGGTGCTGACCTTCAGCGACATCACCGCGCTGAAACACGTGGAGGCGAATGCGCTGGAGGCTCGCGATTATGCGCAGGGCATCGTGGATACGGTCAGGGAGCCTTTGATCGTGCTGGACGGGGATTTAAGGGTTGTCTCCGCCAGCCAGGCTTTTTACCGCACCTTTCACACTTCTTCCCAACTGACACTGGGAAAATATCTCTATGCCCTGGGCAACCGGCAGTGGGACATCCCAGCGTTAAGGGAGCTGCTGGAGAAAGTCTCGTCCGGTGATAAGAGCTTTGACGATTTCGTTGTAGAACAGGAATTCCCGTCCATCGGGCACAGGAAAATATTGCTCAATGCCCGCAGCATCAAGGAAAAGGAAGGCAAAGCACGGTTAATTCTCCTCGCCGTGGAGGACATGACCGGGCGGTCATCTTCCACCGAAGAGAGAAACCTCCCGGGGGAGGCAGGCTGATGACAGGAAAAAAGAAGCAGGAAGATAGGGAAGGCAGCAGCCGAAAACTGAGGTCTGCGGCTGAGAAGAAAGTCACCCGCTCCTCCGATAAAACTTCTCCGCTGAAAAAGCAGGACCTGGATAAACTCGTGCATGAGTTGCAGGTGCACCAGGTCGAGCTCGAGATGCAGAACGAGGAACTGCGCACGGCACAGGTGCAACTTGAGAAGTCCAGGAGCGATTATGTAGACCTGTATGATTTTGCCCCTGTGGGGTACTTTACCTTGGACAACGACGCGCTGATAACAGAGCTGAACCTCACCGGCGCCACACTGCTGGGCGGTGAGCGTGCGAAGCTGCTCAAGCGCAGGTTCAGGCAATTCGTCGCGCCCGCGGACGCCGAGCGC
>CAYVBI010000196.1:0-3893 GCA_964448985.1 uncultured Dehalococcoidales bacterium | reverse complement strand
GATCGCGGAGAGGTGGCCGGAGGTCACCATCTTCGGAGAGAAACACAAGCTGCGCTGCCGTGTCGAGATATTCAATGAATTCAGCGCCCATGCAGACCGCAATGACCTTATCAGGTGGGCCGGCGCCGGCAGGGAAAAGTGGCAGAAGGTATTCGTGGTACACGGGGAGGAACAGTCGGCGATATCCCTGGCTGATGCGTTCAAAGAAATGGGATTGCACGATGTAGCAGTGCCCGAGCAAGGACAGGCCTTTCAACTGTAGCTTTGACCGGCCTTTCATATAAAAGCAGACGACTATAGATGGCAGAATTTTACCCTCATAATCTCGATGAACTTCGCGATCCCTGGAACGACATTTACCTGCGCTCCCGGATCAGGTCGCCTTTCTCCTCGCCGGACTGGGCCGAGGTCTGGTGGAAACATTTCAACGAAGGGAGCACGCTGTATGCCGGGTCGGTGGAAGAAGACGGCAAAGTAATCGGCATAGCGCCCCTGCGCCTGAAGGATGGGATACTATGCTTTATCGGCAATGACAACCTGTTCGATTTCCAGGATTTCGTAGTCGACAAAAGCCGCGAAGAAATATTCTATCGCGCTTTATTGCATCACCTGTCTGAGATCAAGGTGGCAAGGCTGGAGTTGGGACCATTCCAACCGGACTCCAGCATTCACCGTACGCTCCTCCCCCTGGCCCGCAAGAGCGGGCTCGATGTGAATTGCACTCAGGACGATGTCACAGTGTCGCTTGATCTGCCGGCGGATCCGGCATCATATCTCGCCCTGCTCAGCGGAAAACAGAGACACGAGCTTCTGCGTAAAGAAAGGCGCCTGAACGAGGAGGGCGATGTATCATTCCGGGTACAGGACAGGGCGGACAATGCTGATATAGATCTCTTCCTGCAATTCTTCCGGGAGAGCAGGGAAGATAAAAACCGGTTCCTCACACCGCCGGTGGAGCTCTTTATGAGAGACATAATCTACTCAAGCGAGGCCCGCGGCATGCTGCGACTGGGAATACTGGAATTAAATTCCACTCCGATTGCAGCCACTCTGTGCTTTGAATACCAGGACGGTATGTACCTGTATAACAGCGGCTATTCGCCGGACTACCGCTGGTTGAGTGCGGGGCTGCTATCAAAGTATTACAGTATCCGCGACAGCATCATGAAAAGAAAGTCATACTATGATTTCCTTAAAGGCGCCGAGAAATATAAATTTCACCTGGGTGGTAAAGAAACCGGACTTTTTAGATGTATAATTAACCTTTAGCTATTCAGATACGGGAATAATAGTTGAATGGACCATTTACGCATCGCGCTCTTAAGCTTACATAGTTGCCCCTGGAGCAAGCCGGGAGGCCGCTATACGGGCGGTATGAACGTATATATTCAGAACCTGTGCCTGCAGTTAGAAAAGCTGGGAGTAACTACAGACGTCTACACCTGCTCGCATGAAAATAACGAGCTATGCAACTTCAGCGGTCCAAGCTGCCGTACAGGATTGATTCATATCAATGCCGGCCCCTTCAGCCGGATGACAGAGTCCGGGCAGGCGGACTATGCCGGCAGCCTGGCACAGGCTGTCTACTCTCACTGCCGGGACCTGGGCCTTCGCTATGACGTTATTCACAGCCACTACTGGCTTTCGGGGCTGGCAGGCAACTACCTGAAGGACCTGTGGCGGATACCGCACGTAACTATGTTTCACACGCTCGGCGCCCTCAAAAACATCTCGTTGCCGGCCTCGCCGGAGCCCGCGTCCAGAATAGCCCATGAAAGTTCGGTAATGCGCTCCTGTGATCGCATTATCGCCTCTACCTCGATTGAAAAACAGGAAATGGTCAGCAGGTACGACGTCCCCGCGGACAAAATCAGCGTCATTCCCTGCGGCGTTAATCCCTCTCTTTTCCGCCCCATCCACAGGCCGGCTGCCAGGGCCGCCTGCGGCCTTCCCCAGAAGACGACGCTTTTGTTTGTCGGCCGCCCCGATCCCATTAAGGGGCTTGAGAACCTCTTGCAAGCGGTCTCGATACTCGGGCCGGCCAACGATTTTCAACTCCTGGTAATAGGCTGCGGCAACCGCCATATGGGCGAATTGGTGCAGTCCGCCGGCCGCAGGACTGAAGATATCAGGGACCGCGTCATCTTCGCGGGCCCGGTCGACCATGAAAAAATGTACCTGTATTACAACGCAGCCGACCTCTGCGTAATACCGTCGTATTACGAAAGCTTCTGCCTTACTGCGCTTGAATCAGTAGCTTGTGGCACGCCTGTCCTTGCAACTTGCGTGGGGGAGATACCGGAGATATCCAGGCTGTCTCCGTTATGTAAAATAATCCCCGATAACAGTTCGGACAGCCTGGCAGCACATATCAGCATGTATCTTCAGGAGAATTTGCCGGACGAAGTCCGATCGGGAGCGGCACTCTCAATGAACTATGGCTGGGATTCGATTGCCGGCAGGGTAATACATGAGTACCAGGATGTTTTAAGAGTACTTGTAGAAGCCGGTTAGACCGTAGCGTCATGCGGATTATATAAAACTGCCAGAGGAACATAATATGACAGAAAAATTTGACCTTATGGTTATTGCCCCACACCCCGACGATCCCGAATTCGGAATCGGCGGCACGGTAGCGCAATGGACGCAAGAGGGCAAACGGGTTGTGTATTTAATATGCACCAACGGCAACAAAGGCACCGATGACCCTGCCATAACGCCGGCGCAACTTACTGAAATCAGGCGGGCTGAGCAGATAGCTGCAGCGAATTCATTGGGCGTATCCGACATCGTCTTCCTTGACCATGACGACCAGTCCATCGAGGACACACCGGAGTTCCGCAAGGAGCTGGTAAAGATGATACGCACGTATAGGCCAGATGTTGTTGCCGCCCCGGACCCGCACAGGAAATATGTGTGGCACCGGGACCATCGAATCACCGGCCAGGTGGTGCTGGACGCCGTCTATCCTTATGCCCGGGACAGGTTAGCCTATCCGGACCTGATCCAGGAGGGCTATCTGCCGCACAAGGTCAAAGAGCTGCTGTTCTGGGGAGCCGAACAGCCCAACCACTTCATCGATATCACAGCCACCTTTGACAATAAGCTCTCCGCTTTGAAGTGTCACAAGAGCCAGTCGAGCCATTTCCCGCCGGGATGGGAAGATGCCTACCGGACCGTGCTATCTAACTTCGGTAAAGACCACGGGTACGATGTGGCGGAGGCATTCTACCGCGTGGTATTGCCGCCATAGTGTGGCGTCTGTCCTCAACAGGCGCCCGTTTTGCATATTCTGATTTTGATACTGACCCAAAGCAATACAATGGCTCAGATCAATGGATGCGGTCAACCTATTTCGAACCTCTGGCAGCTATCTGGATGCTGATTTGGCGTATAAAGTGCTGCATCCTGTCAAGTTCCTTTAATTTCTCGTCTAGCGGATCTACTTGAATAATCTCCAGTAATTCACTCTCTTGAACGCGTGCTTCAAGCAACAATGCCTCGAGAGCCTGGGTGTGTTCAGGCTTGCGCACATATACATGGGGTGATACAGAACGTACAGGTTGGCTTGTTTTCCCATTCTTTTTAGGTTTACGCACAGAATGCGGGATACATCCTCTTGGCGGAATGTGACTTCTCATATCTAAACTGCTCCCGGTATGCCTGATGAATTCCAGGCATAAAAAAATAGCAGGACTTTCGTCATGCTACCTCGTTAAGAAGAGTACTGCATTATATTAATTAATGCAAACAGCGGATACCCGCTGATTTAATCTACGCAGGTTGTAGCGGACAGGCCATATAATCCGAAAGCTCTTTGAGTTTAAGTGTATCTTCTTTTCTTAATAATATGGCAAAATAGGCGTTTACTTTTCCGCGATCCTTCAACTGTT
>CAYVBI010000195.1:0-3905 GCA_964448985.1 uncultured Dehalococcoidales bacterium | reverse complement strand
AAGAGATCGATGTGGTGACCACCGGGACTTTCGGCCCGATGTGCTCGTCCAGCGCCTACATGAACCTCGGCCATACCAAACCCAGGATGAAAGTGGGTGGTGGCAGGGTCTACCTTAACGATGTGCCTGCTTATACGGGTGTAGCGGCTGTTGATATCATACTGGGCGCCACGGCCATGCCGGATGAAGACCCCAAGAACAGGATATACCCGGGAGAGTTTAATTACGGCGGCGGCCACGTGATTGAGGAGCTCGTCGCGGGAAAGGATATCCGCATGGTGGCCAGCGGCTACGGCACGGACTGCTATCCGCGCAAGAAGCTGGAGACCCTGATAAATATCAACACCATCAATGAGGCCATCCTGTTTAACCTCCGTAACGCCTACCAGAACTATAATGTGGCTGTAAATGTCAGCAACCGCATGATCTATACTTACATGGGAGTACTCAAACCCAGGATGGGCAATGCCAATTTCTGCTCTGCTGGCCAGCTTGCTCCCCTGTTGAACGATCCCTTGTATAAAACGATCGGCATCGGCACGCGCATTTTCCTGGGCGGCGGTGTTGGCTACGTAGCATGGCACGGAACCCAGCATAATCCGTCCGCCCCTCGCACGGAGAAGGGCGTCCCCACGCGCGGCGCGGGCACGCTGGCAGTTATCGGCGACCTCAAACAAATGAAGCCCAAGTGGCTGGTGGGCACCAGTTTCCTGGGCTATGGCGCAACACTGACCGTCGGCATAGGTGTCCCCATCCCCGTGTTGAACGAGGAGATACTGCAATATACGCTGGTGACCGATGCAGATATACTGGCGCCGGTGGTGGACTATTCCGACGCCTACCCCAACAGGAAGCCGGATGTGCTGGCCGAGGTCAGCTACGCCGACCTGAAATCAGGCAAGATAAACGTGGGTGGCAAGGATGTTCCGACGGCGGCGCTGTCGAGCTACCCCGGGGCGGTGGAGATAGCATCGACGCTCAAGCAATGGATTAGAGATGGCCGATTCCTGCTGAGCGACCCTGTCGCACCTCTGCCCGGGGTGGAATCCGGTATCAAGCTCAAACCTCTCGAGGAAAGACCGTTGCCCTGAAGGAGGCGAAGATTATGAAAGTAGCGAAGAAAATCGTATTACATTTCCCGCAACAGGCCACAGATAAGCCTATTGTCAGCGGCCTCATCAGGGAGTTCGGGCTTGACTTCAATATTCTCAAAGCCTCCATTTCCCCGGGCGAAGAGGGCCTGATGATCATGGAATTGACCGGCGAACAGAAGGACTACAACCGAGGCATAAAATACCTGCGGGAAGCGGGACTTGAGATACAGTACCTCAGCCAGGACGTGTTGCGCAACGAGGATAGATGCACACATTGCGGAGCATGTATAACCATGTGCCCCACGCGCGCGTTCACGCTTGAGGAGAAAACGCGCAGGGTCCTCTTCGATAATTCCAAGTGCATAGTTTGCGAACTGTGCGTAAGGGCCTGCCCGCCGCGGGCCATGCAACTGAAATTCTAAAATGTCATTGCGAGGAGCCGCAGGCGACGAAGCAATCTACTGTGAGATCCGCAGATTGCTTCGCTAGCGCTCGCAATGACGGGTTTGCGGGGAAGTAATGTACGAACAGCGCACCTACCGCCGCGACATAAAAGCCGGTGACCTTGTATCCTTCCAGGCAGCTGTAAAGGAAACGGACCTTTACATACGCGCCTCTAGAGATCTCAGCGTTGAAGCTGTTGCCGCCATCAATGAGGTGCGGGGGCCGCTGGAGCATTATATCAGGGAGCATCCCGTTTTCCTGCACAGTCTGGAGCCGTTGCCGGTCGAGAAAGATGCGCCGGATATCGTACAGAGGATGGCGCAGGCTGCCCGGCTGGCCAATGTCGGCCCGATGGCGGCGGTGGCGGGCGCTGTTGCCCAGATGGTTGGTGAAAAACTATTGCAATCGTCCGCCGAGGTCATAGTAGAGAACGGCGGAGATATTTACCTTAAGGTCAGCAGGAAGAGGATGATCGCTGTTTATGCCGGGGATTCCGTGTTTACAGGTAAGCTGGCTCTCGAGGTTGAGCCGGGCCGTACGCCGCTGGGAGTCTGTACATCTTCCGGGAAAGTAGGGCCGTCGCTCAGTCTGGGGATTGCGGACGCAGCAGTTGTCATCGCGCCGTCGGCTGCGCTGGCTGATGCCGCGGCTACAGCCGTGGGCAATATGGTGAAAACTGAAAAGGACGTAGATGCCGCCATTGAGTTCGGCCGCTCGATTAAAGGGATCAGCGGAATCGTGATAATAGCGGGCGGCAAGATGGGGGCCTGGGGCGATATCAAACTGGTGAAAACATAGCGTGCCCGGTTAGCCGCTGCAGCAGTGTACGCTGATGGTGATGGTAAAGGAGTCGGCCCCGCCTTTGCCGTCGGAGACCTCGCAATTTATGGTGTATGTCCCTGCATCTCCGGCAGCTATCCACTCAATATTCGGCCCGTTTCCAACGATTTTCCCGCCGCTGGCTCTCCAGATATAGGTCAGCTGGTCTTTATCGGCATCTTCGGCAAGGCATTCTACGACAGCTGTCTGGTATTTCTGTATTACCAGCTCGGGGGTCTTCTTAAGCTCCTCCGCCGAGGCATTAGCTTTGACCGTGACCGGCATGCGGCCCTCCCGGGTGAACTTGATAGCGGTGATTACCGGCGGATTATTTGGTTTTTCAGGCACAGTGACAGTGGTCTCTTGTGAGGCAACCCCGCCCTTCCCATCGCTGACCACCGCGGTAATCATATAGCTCCCGGGGTCTGCGGGGGCTGTCCAGGTCACGGCGGCCCCTGTGCTGTCGATCGTGCCGCCGCTGGTTGTCCAGCGATAAGTGAGCTCATCTCCGTCGGGATCGTTTGCCGTGCATGTAATGTTTGCTTTGCCCAGAGGCTGAACCAGTTGAGCGTCGGCCTGCAGGTCTGCGATGATGGGGGAGCTGTTAACCGGTTCGGGGGGCGCCTGGACCGGCTGGGCATCGGGCTGCCCGCCGCAGCCGGATAGAGCAACGGCAAGGATCAAGCCAAGCGCGCATACAAACGCCAGGCGTAAATGCAGGTTTGAATACATAGTAAGAGCACCTCCTGTCTAAAAGGGGGGAAAGCGGCGGATTATACCTTGTCCCTGGACCTTATTTTATTGATCCAGAACTGATGAGCGAAGAAGGATCCCGGGTGCACAATGATTATGATGACCGCCAGTATAAAGAGGGTCACGTCATAGTACATCGACTGCAGCGGGGTTAATCCTCCCAGCCACTGCTCCCAGATGCCGAAGCATTCGCACTCAGGGTATTGGCCCACGCCCTGGGCAATCATATACGAGTTATTGGCCATGAAACCCAGCACCATGGGCAGTACCAGTATGGCCATGAAGCGGGGCCACAGGCCGATGACCAGCAGCAGCCCCATCAATACTTCAGCGATGGGCAGGATCCAGGGTATAACGACCAGGCCGATGAAGCGGGCGAAATCAGGGGTCATCAGGAAGTCAGGGATAAACCTGTCGAGAAACTCTGTCTGTCCCGGTATCTGTCCGAGGTTGGCCAGCTTACCACCGCCGGCAAAGATGAGTGTCAGACCGATGAGCAGGCATGCAACGATGCTGATAACGCTGCGCACCATGGGTTGCTTATCGTATTCATAATCCAATGGCATAGTACCATCCTTTTTGCAAACATAGGTCTTGACTTGCTCAAAATTATAATCTACACTGTTACGAGTATGCAAACCCTGGTTGATGGTGAGTCTTAAGCTGGCTGCCTCTTAAATCGGGAGACCATAATGCCGGGACTAAGACTCCCTGCGTATGTTTCAAGAGGTCCTGGGCCATACAGACCCGTCAGTATCCATGGTGCATAGTTATTATCAACAAGGAGGCATCAAT
>CAYVBI010000194.1:0-4022 GCA_964448985.1 uncultured Dehalococcoidales bacterium | reverse complement strand
GGTCGCCGTGCAGGCGTTGATCACGATGGATACCAGGCTGCTGCCGATGGCATATTGGATGGGCAGGCCCAGCGCCAGCGTAAGCACCGGCACGATGATGAAACCGCCACCCACACCCAGCATGGAGCCCAGCAGGCCGGCGCCAAAGCCGGTGCCCGCCAGTATCCAGATATTGACGTCGGCCGGCATAGTGAATGAAAGGATAGCATTTTCATCACGTCATTGCGAGGTGCTATACTTGCGCGGGAAATACTATAGAAAGGGAGCATTATGGCGAGAGCAGACGGACGCGCAAATGACGAGATGAGGCCGGTAAAGATCACCCTGGGCTACCAGGACTACCCGGAGGGATCGGCCCTGATCGAGATAGGCAATACTAGAGTAATATGCGCTGTGAGCGTGGAGGAGAGGGTGCCACCTTTCCTCAAAGGGCAGGGCAGCGGTTGGGTCACAGCCGAGTATGCTATGCTGCCCCGCGCCACACATACGCGCACGCAACGCAGCCCGGACAGGCAGCATGGTCGTTCGCAGGAGATTCAACGGTTGATCGGGCGCAGCCTGCGGTCCGCGGTAGATATGGACTCCCTGGGTGAAAGGACCTTCACCGTCGATTGCGATGTACTGCAGGCGGACGGCGGGACACGCACGGCCAGCATCACAGGCGCCTATGTAGCCCTCTACGTAGCAATTGCCCGCTTAAGGAAACAGGGCATATACAAGGTGATGCCTGTCAGGTGTGCCGTGGCCGCCACCAGCGTAGGCGTGGTCGACAGGCTGAAGCTGCTAGACCTCTGTTATGACGAGGATTTCCGGGCCGGGGTCGATTTCAACGTGGTCATGACGGATAAAGGCGAATTTGTAGAGCTGCAGGGCACGGCGGAGGGTAAACCTTTCTCCAAAGATACTATCGATACCCTGATCGCACTTGCGGACAAGGGTATAAAACAACTCTTTGAAGAGCAGAAAAAGGCTTTAGATAGTCTGCGCTAAGGCCGCACCTGTCCGCTGCCTCTTATACACCACTTGTAACTCGTGATCTCTCTCAGGGCCATGGGTCCGCGGGCGTGGAACTTCTGTGTGCTGATGCCGATCTCCGCACCCATGCCGAACTGCGCACCGTCGGTGAAGCGTGTGCTGGCATTGGCGTAAACGCAGGCGGCATCAACCTCGTTTAAGAAGCGCTGGATCGAATTCTCATCTTCACTCACGATTGCTTCTGAGTGTCCTGAGCCGAAGTGATCGATATGCTCCAGCGCTTCATCCAGGCAATCAACGACCTTGACGGCCATCACCAGAGCCAGGTACTCCCTGCCCCAGTCGTCATCCAGGGCCGGCCTGATATTCAGCCCCGAGCTCGATTTGAGTATGCCCAGAGAGCGGTGGTCACAGTGTAGTTCCACCTGCGCTTTGGCCAGCTCCTTAGCCATTACAGGAAGATATTTGGCTGCGATGTCTTTGTGTACCAGCACGCAGTCGAGGGCATTGCACACCGTGGGCCGCTGCACCTTGGCATTGTAAGTTATAGCAGCAGCCTTTTCGATATCAGCCGTGTTGTCCACATACAGGTGGCAGACGCCGATGCCGCCGGCCACCACCGCCATAGCGGCGTTGTCTCTCACGAACTTGATCAGCGAGGCGCCTCCCCTGGGGATAACCAGGTCTATGTAATCCTTCATTTTTAACATACGGTCGATCAGGGCGCGGTCAACCGATTCGATGAACTGTATCGAGCCGGATGGAATGCCCGATCTGTATGCCGCCTCCTGCACCGTGCCGGCCAGTGCAAGATTGGATCGAGCTGACTCCTTGCCTCCGCGTAGTACCACGGCGTTGCCGGACTTAAGGCAGAGCACGGATATGTCAACCGTTACATTGGGTCTGCTCTCGTAAATGGCCCCTATTACACCCAGCGGTACGCGCCTTTTGCTCAAAGCCAGGCCGTTGGGCAGAGTACGCTCTTCGATGATCTCGCCCACGGGATCGGGAAGTGCTGCGACCGTCTTCACATCGTCCGAGATACCCTTGATTCGCTTGGAGTCGAGCATCAGACGGTCGAGCATGGCCTCGCTCATGCCCGAGGCTTCAGCCTCTTTAAAATCCTTCTCATTATTGCGAAGGATGATGTCCTCCTTGTCCAACAAAGCCCTGGCAATGGCCATGAGCGCCTCATTTTTTACACCGGACGGAATAAAGGATAGTTGTTTAGAGGCCAGTTTGGCCTGCGAAGCCTTTTGATTTAATTCGTTTACATCTACCTGCATAAGTGTCCCCCTCGATATTCAGACCAGCGCCAGGTTATCACGGTGCACCGCCTCGTCCCCATACTCGTATCCGAGCATATCGGCGATCATGCCCGACTGCTCTCCCTTGATCCGGAGCAGGTCGACGGAGCTGTAATTGGCTATGCCGCTGCCGACTTTTTTGCCGTCTTTTTCGTATATGTCGACCACATCACCGCGCACAAAACTGCCCTCCACCTCGACTATCCCGGCGGGAAGCAGGCTTTTCTTCTGCCTGCGCAGGGCAGCGGTGGCGCCCTTGTCTATGTATAGCCGGCCGACACAGGATAATCCTGAAAGCAGCCAGCGCTGCCGGCTCTCGATCTTGCTGTCGCGAGCCGTGAAAAAAGTCCCGATGCTTTTGCCTGATACAGCCCCGGTAATCACTCCGGGAAGCGAGCCTTTGGCAATAATCACAGGCACTCCCGAGGAAGTGGCCAGCTGCGCTGCCTCAAGTTTGGTTACCATGCCGCCTGTGCCGCGCGTGCTGCCGGCGCCGCCCGCCATCTCCTCTATGCTGCTGTCGATATTATCCACGACCGGTATGAGTTTGGCACGCGCATCCTGCTGCGGATCACCCGTGTAGAGCCCTTCCACATCGGAAAGGAGCACCAGCAGATCGGCATCCACCAGGTTGGCCACCATGGCTGACAGGTTGTCATTATCTCCGAACCGCTGCTCTCCCAGCTCGTCGGTGCATACTACGTCGTTCTCGTTGACCACGCAGATCACCTTGAGGTCAATCAGCGCCAGCAGTGTATTGCGCGCATTCAGGTAATGTGCCCGGTCGGTCAGGTCAGCCCGTGTGAGAAGGGCCTGGGCCACGTTTATGCCATGCTCCAGGAAAAGGCCGTAATAGATGTTCATCAGGCGGTTCTGGCCGACGGAGGCCATGACCTGCTTGAAAGGTATGTCCCTGCGTTTGTTTTTTATACCGAGCAACTCGCGGCCTGCTGCTATGGCGCCGGATGATACTAAGATTAGCTCATGCCCTTTACGGTGCAGTTCTGCAATCTGTCCGGCCAGATCGGCCATCACTTTCAGATCCAACCTGCCGCCACCCCCGGTGATCAGGTTGGTCCCGAGCTTGATCACGATGCGTTTGTATTGCATGGTGACTAAATTATATCACAGCAATTAATTTGGCCGAGCTTCAGCGGGCGGTTGAGCAGCTATACGCCGTTTCGATTAAAAGGTCATGATGATACGGCAACATCTCCGTACCAATTGTCTGCAGGATATATTGAATTGACTTTACAAGGTTGTAAGGCGGGGCTATAATCTTTGCTTGTGTTCGAAATCAACCAGGACCTGATGGGTGTCCTCTCCAGGCTTATCCCGGCCTGCACCGCTCCTGAATGTAAGGCTTTCTTAGTAGGTGGCTTTGTGCGTGACTGGCTGGTGGGCAGGGATACGGTCGACCTTGATATCGCGGTCAGCGGCGATTCGCTGGCTATAGCCCAGGAAGCCGCTGAACACGTCGACGGCCGATACGTAATGCTGGACGAGGAAAATCGAGTAGGCCGCGTGGTGGTAGCCGGGGATATCGAGCCGTGGCATATCGATATAACGTCGTACGCAGGCGATATCGATCATGACCTGCTGCGGCGTGATTTCACCGTGAACGCCATGGGGCTTGACCTGGCGGCCTTCGTATCGGGCGAGATATTGCTGCTTGACCCTTCAGGCGGGGAAGAGGACTTAAAAAAGGGCCTGTTAAGGCAGGTCAGCGACAGGGTCTTT
>CAYVBI010000193.1:0-4025 GCA_964448985.1 uncultured Dehalococcoidales bacterium | reverse complement strand
AATGTTATATTGTAATATTATTAATACATTGACGGCAAAATTCTATAATACATTCATTTATTTGTCAATATGTAATAAAGAAACAGGTGTAATATGAGTAATAAAAGTGAATGGATTGAGAAAATGCTCTATCCGGCTTTAAAAGGCATTAAACCACGTCAATCGGCCGATAAATCGAGCTCGGGCAGCGAGACGGAAATTCTGTTTACTCCTGAAGACCTGGCCGGTTTCGACTACGACCGGGACCTGGGCTATCCGGGACAATACCCGTATACCAGGGGCATTCATCCTGCGATGTATCGCGGGAGGCCGTGGACTATGCGCCAGTATTCCGGGTTCGGGAGCGCCCGCGATACTAACCAGAGGTTTCACCACCTCTTTAAGCAGGGGCAAACCGGACTTAGCATCGCCTTCGATCTGCCCACACAGCTAGGCTACGACTCGGACAACCTCTGCGCCCGCGGCGAAGTCGGGCGAGTAGGTGTAGCAGTGGACACTCTACGCGATATGGAAGTGCTGTTTGAGGGTATCGAGCTGGATAAAATCAGCACCTCGATGACAGCCAATGCCACCTGCGCCCCTTTGCTTGCCATGTATATATGCCTGGCGCAGAAAGCCGGCATCGACCTGGCCAGGTTGGACGGGACGGTGCAAAATGATATCCTCAAGGAGTACATCGCCCGCAATACTTACATTTTCCCACCGGAGCCTTCGCTCAGGCTGGTCGCCGATATAGCCGAGTACTGCAGCAGGAACCTTCCGCGGTGGAACTTCATCAGCATCTCCGGCTATCACATCCGCGAAGCGGGCTCCACCGCGGCCCAGGAGATCGGCTTCACTATGGCTAATGCCATCGAATATGTTAATACGCTGGTGGGCCGCGGCCTGGACGTCGATTCATTTGCTCCACGGTTATCCTGGCATTTTCAAATTCACAACAATTTCTTTGAGGAGGTCGCCAAGCTGCGGGCGCTGCGGCGCATGTGGGCCAGGATCATGAAAGAGCGATTCGGCGCCAGAGACCCGCGCTCGCTGATGTTCCGTACCCACGTCCAGACAGGTGGAGTTACTCTCACGGCGCAGCAGCCTCTCAACAACATCTCCAGGGCAACCATACAGGCGCTGGCGGCGGCGCTGGGCGGCGTCCAATCGATGGCTGTTGCCAGCTACGATGAGGCTATTTGCATCCCGACCGAGGAAGCGTCCACTCAATCGTTACGCATACAGCAGATCATCGCCAGCGAGAGCGGCGTGACCGATGTTGTCGATCCTTTGGGCGGCAGCTACTACGTGGAATGTCTGACCAACAAGTTGGAGGCCGAGGCTAACAAGTTCGTTGAGCAGATAGAGAAGCTGGGGGGAGCAGCAAGCGCAATAAAATCTGGCTATCAAACGGGTCTGATACACGAGGCCGCCTACAATTATCAGAAGGAGGTTGAAGAGGGGGAACGGACCGTGGTCGGCGTGAACAAGTACTTCTCGCAGACACCGGAGATATCCCTGCACAGGGTCGGCGCCGAGGTCGAGTCGGGTCAGAAGAAAAGCCTGGCCGCGCTCAAGAATAAACGGGATAACGAACGAGTCACGCAATGCCTGCAACGGCTGCAAAAGGTAGCCGAGGGCAATGAGAATATCATGCCTGCGCTTATCGATTGTGCAGCTGCTTACGTGACACTGGGTGAGATGTGCGACGTGTTGAGGAAAGTGTTCGGAACGCAGAAGGAATCCAATCTATTTTAAATACGAGTTAAGTCGGCCCATAAAAAGAAGGTGGCGCGATTCATGCAAATCGCGCCACCTTCTTTATAAAACGATTCTATTTGCCTGTAAATAGTGTGCGTGGATTATCCACCAGCATGGTCTCTATCTGCCTGTCGCTGACTCCGGCCTCTTTCAACGCGGGGACTATTTCCCGGCAGACGTGGTCCACGCGCCAGTTTTTGCTGAGTGTCGCGGCAAGCTCCGCCGGCACGTCTGCAGGCACGGGGCGCCCTCCCCAGAAATTGACCGAGTCGTGTGAGAGCATGATTTTGCCGGCATAGCCCTGCTTGCACAGCTCAGCGATATTTTTAACACAGATATCGTCCTGGGTGAAGAAACTGAAGCCGAGCCTGTCGAAACCGATATAGAACCCTTTGTCGGCTATAGCTTTCTGGTAATTGAAATCGGTTGAATTAGAAACGTGCCCGATCATCACCTTGCTGATGTCGGCGCCCTCCTGAATAAACAGGTCGGCCTGCTCCAGCCCGGGCACGGGAGCGGGTCCCTCCGTATGCGTGATGATCGGGACGCCCGTCTCCTTCTGGGCAATAACGGCAGCCTTAAACAGCTTTTTTTCGTAGTCTGAAACGGTCTCACCTGAGGCAACTTTTATCGCACCCGCTTTGATACCTGTTTTTCCGATTCCCTGCGTGAGCTCCCTGATGAACATCTCTGCCATCAGTTTGGAGATGTCCGCGTTAAACCAGGTCTTGATGATCCAGTAATGGGACCCGCCCATATGTTCGTTGAATAGTCCCGTGACGCAGATGATATTGAGGCCGGATTTCTTGGCCAGCTCTTTGTAGAGCACGGGATCTCTGGGCAGATCGTTGGTAGTGCAATCGATTATTGTTTTAACCCCAACGTCTTTGGCGGCCTGGCAGACACCCAGATTGGTCTTCAGCGCCTCTTTGCGGTCATATGGATCGGTTGTCTCCACTGCGTACCAGCCGACCTGGCCGCAGACGAAATGCTCATGTACCAGTGTTTTTCCCATTTGTTCGGGAGAGATCGGTCCCAGCACAGTATTGACCTTCATCACAACATAACTCCCTTAAGCTGCCTTACAGCCTATTTTTCCGAATACACTTCATCGCTGATGCGCCCGCTGTCATCCGGGTAGAATTTGGAATTGATAGCGTAGAAGATCACGGCCAGCAGCATTACCGGCAGCAGCGCCAGGAACCCTGCGCGTATTCCGGCTGCTCCACCCCCCACAGAGTCGGAAACGGCGCCCACGATCCAGGGACCCAGCGCGGCGCCGGCAGTATAAACGAAGGTGACCATCATGCCCTGACCGGCCATGCGGTGCGACGCAGGCACGACATCGGTCATGAGCGAGAAAATCAGCGGGTTCACCATGGCTACAAATATAAACTGTACGACCAGCAGTGCTATCAAGACCGGCATGGGGATGGCGCCGAAGAGATAGACGATGACTGACAGAGCAAGTAAAATCATGAGTTGCACCAGCGCCATCATGTAGCCGCGCCCACCCCTGCTCTTCTTCTGCCAGCGGTCTGCTATCAAGCCGCCTATGGGTGAGCCAACCACGGCCACAATCGCGACTAAACCAATTATCATACCCGCCTGTGCCGCATCCAAATTATAGGCGCGCATCATGAAGGCCGGCAGCCAGCCGATCCAGGTGAAAACAACCAGGCCGAAGCAGAGCTGTCCCAGGGTGGTGAAGGTATACGACTTTGTCTTGAAGAGCTTGATGAAGTTCGTCAGGTACTCTTTGCTCAGCCCTGACTCCCCCTTGCTCTTAACAGAAGCGTAATCCTTGAGGAAAAAAGCCCAGATGCCGAAGATAAATCCCGGGATAGCAAAGATGAAAAACGGCATCTGCCACATGCCGGTCTTCACCACGATAATGCCGCCCAGTATCATGCCCAGCGCCGTTCCGAGCACCGAGCCGATGCCGAAGATGCCTGTGACCAGGCTTCTCTTCGCCTTGGGAAATACCAGGGACAGCCAGCCGGAGCCACTGGTGCTGAAGCCGTCCTCCCCCAGGCCGACAAATCCGCGCGCAATCACCAGGCCGACGAAGTTCCTGGCCAGGCCGGTGGCAAAGGTTGCCGCGCTCCAGAGCAGGGCCATTAAGGCGATCGCTTTGCGCCGGCTCCAGCGGTCAACCAACCAGGCGATCGGGATGGTTAACAAGCCGACGCCGACACTGAAAACGGACTGCACCACGCCCAGTTCCGTGTCTGAGATATTAAGCGATACCTTGATCTGCTGCAGCACCACCGACAGGATGG
>CAYVBI010000192.1:0-4070 GCA_964448985.1 uncultured Dehalococcoidales bacterium | reverse complement strand
CCTGGAAGTGTGTCGGCCTCGATTTTCCCTCGAGTTTGGCGGTTATGCCCCTGACTTCCACCCACGTGTCGTAGCCCCCGGGATACATCTCTTTATCCGATGGGATGAAGACGATATCGGTCCGGACTTTTTCCAGCAGTGCAAGGTCGCGATCGAGATCGCGGGGATATGACTTGAAGTCCTCGCTGAGGCCGAACTGCGTGGGGTTCACAAATATAGTTGCCACAGCAATCGGATTTTCAGATTTGGCCTGTCTGACCAGCGCCAGGTGTCCCTCATGCAGAAAGCCCATGGTGGGCACCAGACCCACGCTGCCCGCGCATTCCCGGCGCAGCTTCTTCATCTCGGTTATGGTGTGAACAACCTGCACGATGTTTAAAGATCCTTGAGCAGATCCTCATCCATGGAAGCTGCGTGTTCTTCCGAGGGAAAAGCTCCCGACTTCACCTCAGCGCAGTACTGCGAGACGGCTTCCTTCATGGTAGCGGCCATTTTGGCGTATTGCCTGGTGTGTTTCGGAACGAAATCGGTGAAGAGGCCTAGCATATCGTTGATCACCTGCACCTGCCCGTCGCAGTATGGGCCGGCGCCGATACCGATGGTAGGGATCCTGAGCTTGCCGGTGATCAGCTTCGCCAGTTGCACGGGTACCAGTTCCAGCACGATGGCGAAGGCGCCGGCCTGCTCCAGCGCCAGGGCATCCTCGACCAGTCGTTTAGCTGCTTCCGTGGTCTTACCCTGCACACGGTGGCCGCCGAGCTGGTTTATCGATTGTGGTGTCAGGCCGATATGCCCCATCACCGGTATGCCGCAATTGACGATACGCCTGGTTGTCTCCGCCATGACCGCGCCGCCCTCCAGTTTAATAGCCTGGCAACCGCCCTCTTTGAGCATCCTGCCGGCATTGCGTACGGCGTCTTCCACGCTCACCTGGTAGGTCATGAACGGCAGGTCCCCGATAACCAGGGCCGTCTTAGTGCCGCGAACCACGGCTTTGACATGGTGCAGCATGTCTTCCATGGTAACGGGCAAGGTGGAACTGTAGCCCAGTACAACCATCCCCAGGGTATCGCCGACCAGTATGAGATGCGCGCCCGCCTCATCAACCACTTTGGCGGTGGAGTAGTCGTACGCCGTGAGCATGATGATTTTCTCACCGGCGTTTTTGAGGCCCTGGATATTGTTGATAGTAATCGGCATGGAAGCCAGCCTCCGGCTATCTTGCCGCTATCAGGTCGTCCATCCAGGAATCTACGTTTTTAACGGATTTAATACGGTTACGCCTGTCCACGTATACCATACGTGGCTTCACCTGTTCGGCCTCGCCTGACGGTACCTCCTGGTAAGTGAGGATGATGACCAGGTCGTCTACGCAGGCCAGTCTTGCCGCGGCGCCGTTGAGGCAGATGTCACCCGAGCCGGGATCGCCCTCGATGGCATAGGTGCTGAACCTGGCCCCGTTATTGATATTCAGTATCTCAACCTTCTCATACGGCAGGATGTCAGCCGCCTTCATCAGGCTGCTGTCTATTGTGACGCTACCTTCGTAATCGATGTTGCCGTCGGTTACCCGTGCCCTGTGAATTTTGCTCTTGAGCATGGTCCTGAAAGTTGACATCCTTTTATCTCCTTGCCTGTACGAAATATCAGCGCTCACCTTTATTCATCGGTCGACTTCGACAGATATGCGGAGGCGAATTCAAGATCGTAATTGTTGAAGGTATCCCTGTAATCGGGGACACGTGTTTCATCCATCCTGGTCAACAGGTCACGTATCTCTTCGGCGGTCTCAAGGCTGATCCTCCCTTTGGCAAGTGCGATCTCCAGAGTTTTCAGCCCCATCACGCGGTAGATGCCTGTTTTATCAGGCTGCCCGGTTGAAAGCGCGTTGACATGCTTGCGGACGGTCTCGACGTCTCCCCTGGCAATGGGTCCGGTCAGGCAGCCCGGGATGCCCACCCGTTCGATATTCCTGACGGTTCCCTTGAGAAGGGGTAACAGGGCTTTAACGGCTTCATCCTGAGGTATTCCGAACGATTGCCAGAGGTCGGCGGAGGTCTTCATCAGCGCAACCAGGTAATTCGAGAGCGTAACCGCGGCGATGTGATATTTTACCTTGTCGCCTGCCTTGAGCAGGATGATATTTCCCTCCAGCGCCTGCGCCATTTCACGCGCGGCTGCCAGACCCTCTTTATCGCCTTCCAGGGCGAAGGTGGAGCCGGATATATTATTGATGGCCTCTTCGATGCCGGCGAAGGTTTGCAGTGGATGCAGGCAGCAGGCGTGTGCGCCGCTCCCGGAGGCCGGCTCAAGGATATCGATGGAATGTACGCCGCTGCAGTGAACTGCGATCTGCCCGGGGCGCCACCTGACGCCTGCGGCGATATCGGGTATGACATCGTCCGGCGTGGTGATAAAGACTACCTGCGCCATGTCGGCGACCTGCTGCGCCCCATCGCATACCGTGCAGCCGCTGACAAATGAAGATAGCCGGCGGGCGGACTCCACGCTCCTGCTGCTGACGGCTATAATTTCGTAATCTCGCTGCCACAGGCGGACCGCGAGCGCTGTACCGGTCATCCCGGCGCCGATAAATCCAATAGTCTGTTTCATCTTTTCATGCCTTCAGGGCAATAAAAAAACCTTCCAGGCAGCAGCCGGGAAGGTCATTACAGACTCTCTGTATATACCGTCTCGGTCATCGCTGATCCAAGCGGACTTTGTATTCTATTACCCTGACTTTGACTCACCGCCCCTGCGGGTCGATGGACAATATTATATTAGGAGTTAATTATTTTTTTGTCAATAGACCGGTCCCGTAGGGGCGTACCTTCAGGTGCGCCCTGTAACACGGGCGGGTTTAAAAACCCGCCCCTACAGTTTGAATTCCCAGCGGCAGTAGTAGTCATTCTCGCTCTCGCGCGGCGGTGTTTTCAGGCAGTTGACCTGCATATCCGGATTGAAAAAGGATGCATATAACCTGTTGAGCCTGGGCTCCACGTTTTTGCAGATATCGTTCTCCCTTCCCCGTCCCTCGCGCTCCAGCGCACTGACGGTGGGGCAGTGCAGCACGTTCCAGATTATGTGGTTATCGTTGATCACTTCGAAGCTGGACTTGATATTCCAGGCCCACGGGCTGATCTGAACGGCTTTCATCAGCGACTTGACGTCTTTTCCTGTTATATTAAAGGCGCGGGTGATCTGCTTCATTTCATAGAGGCATAGTTTTTCCCATACAAGTATGTCGCAGGCCAGCGCCTCGTCATTGCCCCGCTTCTCCATGAGGGCAAGGTACCAGAATCCGTCCAGCGCCTTGTAAAGCTTCGAATATGTCCTGATCAGCTTCTCCAGCGCTTCGGAGGAGAAATCGCTCGGCTTGAGGTCGGGATTGAAATCGCCGCTGTAGTCGTCCAGTTTCTTCACTGTAGCCTCCTCGGGTGTTGTTGGAAATAGCCTGCACTGCAGGATAACGTCTAATATCTGCCGTTCATTCTATCAGTTTCGGCCGGCAGCGGCTGCAGAAATATAGGCCTTTAACGTCCGTGTCGATCAGGCTGTTGGAGAAATGCATGACACATTTAACGTCCTCGCAATGCCCCAGTCCCAGCGTGTGTCCAAGCTCGTGGACTGCCTCTTTGAGCGACCTTTCAACCAGCAGCTTCTCTCCACCGGCAAGAAGACTATTCTCATCTCTCAAGTGATTGAGGGAGATCAGCGCCACGCGGTTGGCGCTGTCAGCCTGGCCGAATACGAAGTTGAGGCCGTGGGTAAAGATGCTGATCTCGGTTATCCCCAGCAAGTGTTCTGATTTTTGTTTATGCTGCCGCAGATTGTCGAGCAGGGTATCGGATAGATACTGGTTTCTGGTGCGGTCGAATGCGTTGTCGGGTATGGCGATGGACTTGTCGATGCGTACGGGACACCCGAACACGCCTTCCAGGCCGCCTTTTAACTGCTGGAGTGTGCCCGCATCTATATCACCGATGGGGAGCAGGTCTATCTTCATTTACCGGTATATGCCAGCCAGGCCAACATCTCGGCCAGCACGTATCTCTGGTTGTTGCGTGTCA
>CAYVBI010000191.1:0-4080 GCA_964448985.1 uncultured Dehalococcoidales bacterium | reverse complement strand
CTTGGGGTTGCAGATGACGCCGCCCTTTGCTCCGCCCAGGGGCAGGTCGAGCAGCGCGCATTTCCAGGTCATCCAGGCCGCAAGCGCTCGGATGGTGTCGATGGTCTCGTCCGGGTGGAAGCGGATGCCGCCCTTGGTCGGACCTTTGGCATCGTTATACTGCACGCGGTAGCCCTGGAACACCTTGACGACGCCGTTGTCCATGCGGACCGGCAGCGATACATGCAGTTCACGCATCGGGCTCTTCAGTACGTCCGTGACGTCCTGGTCCAGCTTCAGGATGCGCGAACATTTATCGATCTGCTTCCTCACGATTTCAAACGGGTTGATCTGAGACATATTTCCTCCTCACTGAATTTATATAAAAATTGTATTTACCGGCTATTTGGGGAGCGGCTTGACCGGGATCCCCTTGCTCTTCAGATATTCTTTGGCTTCCCTGATGGATATCTCGCGGAAGTGGAAGATGGAAGCCGCCAGGACCGCTGACGCCTTGCCTTCGACCACCGCCTCGTACAGATGCTCCAACGTGCCTGCGCCGCCCGATGCTGTTACCGGCAGGGATACGGCCTCCGCCACCGCCCGGGTCATTTCGATATCGTAGCCTTCCCTGGTGCCGTCTGCGTCCTTGCTGGTGAGCAGTATCTCGCCGGCCCCCAATTTCTCGATCTTGCGGGCCCAGTCCACAATGGACAGACCCGTCGGCTCGTTGCCGCTCTTGATCACCACCTCCAGCCTGGGTCGTCCGCTGCCGGCGGGATTCTTCAGGCCGTCCACGGCCACTACAATGCGATCCCTACCGAATTCCCGCGCCGCCTCCTTGATCAAATCCGGGTTCGTGACCGCGGCGGTGTTGATGGATACCTTGTCCACTCCCGAGTCGATAAGCGCCTTCATGTCTTCCAGGCTGCTGATGCCGCCACCCACCGCGAAAGGTATGGTCACCTTTTCTACCACCTTGCGCACCCAGTCCAGGCGGGTCTTCCTGTTCTCTACGCTGGCGTAAATATCCAGAAATACCAGCTCGTCGGCGCCCTCGCGGCAATAGGCTTCCGCGGCTTCTACCGGGTCGCGTGCGTCCTTGATGTCCACGAACTTAACGCCCTTGACTACCCTTCCTTCCCGGATATCCAGGCAGGGTATGACCTTTATCTCTTTCATTGAATCAACCCCTCGAAATTGACCAGTTCTCCATAGTCAACCACAGTGCTCATAGCGTGAGACTCCACTTCGATGCCCGCCTCTTCTACCGCTGCCACCGGGTTGAGCCCGCCCAGCAGTACTATGCCTACACGGTTGAGCTCCACCGCCACCTCGCAGACCGCCTCGCTGACCGACCCGAACACCAGGACGCCGTTGATATTGGCCCTGGCCAGTCCGGAGATGACCTCATGGGCGATGGGACGGCAAATGGCCGGTATCTCGCGGAAGTTGGCCAGGATATTGCCGCTGCCCGTTTTGACGGTGTGAGAAACCGATGTCATCCCGGCCTTGATGAAGATCTCCGAAGGATCGAGCGAGCATCCCGCGTAATTTATCAGCTCCACGAAGCGCAGCGGCTTGTGGTCCAGCATCTGCAGCAGCCCTCCGAACTTGGAATCCATGGGTATGCCGGCCTTGAGCAGGGTCCCGTTGACCACTATGCTGCAGACCGTGGCCAGACCGATGCTGTCCGGAGGAACGATGAAATCGCCGATCTTCTCGCCGGCCCGCCCTACCGAGACCAGGCTGCTGACGTTCAACCGTGAACTTATCACCGGCTTCATCAGGCTCAGCGCCTTCTGGAAATCGGTCCTTCTGAAAACAGTGATGTTGACCGGCACCATTCCCGATCGCCTCTCCAGGTCGAAGGTGGTGCGGAAAGCCAGCATCTCGATGCGCGACAGGGCAAACCCCACCTTATCCTTGACCATGCCCTGCTTCAGTTCCCTCCGCCCCAGGGGAGTGATAATACGGCCGTCGCGGCGTCCCGCCAGACTCGTCAGGCCCTGCTCATCCATCATCTTGAGGTGATAGCGCACCGCCCTCTCGCCCAGGTCGATGCCCAGGTCCTTGAGCTTGCGGGCAATTACGATGGAGCCCATCGGCTCCTCTTCTACAGCCAATACCTTGAGGATGGATAGCGTCTTTCTTTCTACATCCTGCGCTTCAAAAGTCATAATCTTAACGGATAACGGAATCCTTTTGCCGCATTGTAACAAAACAGGAAGAGGGGTGTCAACAGGCATTTTACGATAGCATCGATCAGGATGAGGCTTTACCCACAAAGGGGAGGCATAATTTGGCCTTATTCCGGGCGGTGATTAGAATTAATTCTAGAATGATTTCGAGGTGAGCTGATTATGGTTGTCATGAATCCCGAGAGAAAGTTTGAGTTTCTGGAGGCGAACGAGTTTGGATCTCGCGAGTTTACGGGCTCGCCGGCGGGCATCCTGGAAAAAAGCGATTTCCTCGACGCTTACTCCGAGGCTGTTGCAGGAGTTGTCGAACGCGTTTCACCCATGGTCGTGCACATGAGCGTAAAGCAGAAGGTGCGGGGACGCGGTGGAGCGTATCGCGACGTTGACGGCGGGGGCAGCGGTGTCATCATAGCCCCTGACGGCTATATAGTAACCAACTGCCACGTCATCGAGGATGTCGCCTCGATGGAAGCCGTGACTTATGAGGGAACGCATTTCACTGCTAACCTGGTCGGTAAGGACGCGTCTACAGACCTGGCCTTAGTCAGGATCGGGGCCTCCGGCCTGCCTGCCATCAGCCTGGGTGACTCCGGCAGGCTGCGCACCGGGCAGATCGCCATCGCCATCGGCAGCCCGCTGGGATTTCAGGGTACGGTCACCGCCGGCGTTATCAGCGCACTGGGACGCTCCATGCGCAGCAAGAGCGGACGGCTGATAGAAGAGGTTATACAGACAGATGCGGCCTTGAATCCCGGCAACAGCGGAGGCCCGCTGGTGGATTCCAGGGGTCGCCTGATCGGCATCAATACGGCCATCATCCAGATGGCGCAGGGCATCTGCTTTGCCATACCGGTAAACACCGTCCGCCGTGTCGTTGCGCAGCTTTTCAGCCAGGGCAGAGTGGTGCGCGGTTTCCTGGGGATCTCGGGGCAGACCGTTCCCCTGCCTACCAGGGTAGTCAGGCATTATAACCTGCCACAGGAGTCCGGAGTGCAGATCATGGCGGTTGTTCCGCGCAGCCCGGCTGAGGCGGTTGGCCTTATGGAAGGCGACATACTGCTCAGCCTGGGGGATAACCGGATCGCAACCGTAGACGACATCCACCGCTTTTTAAGCGGGGAGACGATCCGCAAAAAGGTCGGCCTGAGCTACCTGCGGGACTGGGTAAATCTTCGTAACGCGGATATAACGCCTGAGGAATATAAAGAATTGTAGGGACTGGTTTTTAAACCCGTTCGCCCGGGCGCGGCTAAAGCAACGCCCCTGCATTTGTTGCATAGTCATTTCTTTATCCCGGTGTACTTGACCGTGGCGGAGTTGCTGAAACTGCCGGGACCTTTCGAGCTCGTATATTTGCCCTGCGCACGAACGGCTTTTAACATCGGCGCACAGCAGCCATAATGCCAATTTGCCCGGATAAAAGTATAATTAAGCGATTATTGCCGAAAGGATCGTTATGATTGAAGATGTTTTACCGGGCCTCTACAAAATCGAGCTGCCGCTGCCAAAAAATCCGCTGAAATCGGTCAATTGCTATGTCATCAGGGGTAGTGATAGGAACCTCATCATCGACACGGGTATGAACCGACCGGAATGCAAGGAAGTGATGATGCCCGCGCTGCAGAAGCTGGGGATAGACCTCAACAGGACCGACCTGTTTGTCACGCACCTGCACGCGGACCATTTCGGCCTTACGGGTGACCTGGCCACCGAGAGTTCGGTCTGTTATTTCGGGCGGGCAGAGACAAAAATTGTGAAAGGCCCGCGACACTGGGCTGACCTGCTGGACTACTACACGGCCAATGGCTTCCCCGTTGAGGTACTCAAGGAATCGATGGCAAAGCATCCCGGCTACCTCTACAGCCCCAGCCGCCTGGTGGATATCACCGAGGTGGAAGAC
>CAYVBI010000190.1:0-4084 GCA_964448985.1 uncultured Dehalococcoidales bacterium | reverse complement strand
TGAGCGGGACGGGCAAGACTTCGCTGGCCTGTCATTCGCACTGGCTGAGGCCGCCTGAAAGGGTGATTATCCGGCAGGACGACGTGGTCATACTCAAATCTGACAGCAGCGCGATCGGCACCGAGGAATCCTTCTACATGAAGACCGAAGGGCTTGAACCTGGTGCCCAACCGCTGCTCTATGCGGCCGCCATCAGCCCGCGGGCTATACTTGAGAACGTGCACGTTGATAAAGCAACCGGCAAGGTCGACTTTTTCGACTCAACGCTGACATCGAACGGCCGCGCCATGGTCAAACGCCGCGACATAGCGTTTACCGATGGCCAGGTCGACCTTGAGAAAGTGGATTTTCTTATATTTATTACCAGGCACAATGAAGTCGTGCCTCCGGTAGTCAAGTTCTCGCAGGAATGGGGAGCAGCCGCCTTCATGCTTGGTGAATCGGTGGAGACATCGGCCGGAGACCCCTCTGAGGCCGGCAAGCAGCGCCGTGTCGTCGGGACCAATCCTTTTATCGTCGGTTCTGAAGAAGAGGAAGGCAACATGTTCCTCGAAATTCTGCGTAAAAATCCCCATATGCAGTGCTATTTATTGAATACCGGCAGGGTGGGAGGATTAACCGGCGGGCAGAAGATAACAGTATCCGATTCGGTTAAGATCCTGGAGATGATAGCCAGGGATAAAATCACCTGGAAAAAGGATGAATTCTGGGGTTATGAGGTGCCGACCGACATACCCGGATTGGATATAAGCCGATTCGACCTGAGTAATTACTATCCGCGAGAAAAAATTGCCACCCTCAGTCAAACTCTGAAAAAAGAGAGATTGGCCTGGCTTTCGCGTTTCGAAGGCATACATCCCGACGTCATCAACGCCGTTCAGTCGTAGCTTCATGAGATCTGTGTTATTCAAGTGTTTGCCGTATATTGCACTTTTGCCGGTGCTGGCGCTTTCCTGCGCCGGGCCGTCCCGGCCGCTGCAGGATACCGGTTACGATAACCTGACCACGCCGGCAAACGGGCAGCCGGCTCCGGATGTGAATGACAATAGTACAGCCGGGAATCCCGTCTCCGTTTTGCTTGTAGCTGAAGAGTACGACCGGGCAATCGAAGAGGCCGGCGCAGCGCTGTGGGTGAACACTGAAAACATCACCTTGAGGGAGAAGCTGGCGGATGCGTACATAGCGCGCGCCTGGTATTACAAGGCCAAGCGGCTCAATCCAAACACGCTGGCCGATCTGAGCAAGGCTGTGGAGATCGCGCCGGAGTATTATCGGGCATATTACGAGCTGGGGCGATTTCACAACAACCAGTGGCAGTTCAGTGTGGGACGGCTGGACCTTGATAAAGCGCTGTCGCTCAAGCCCGATTTCGCGCCCGCCTACAGCGAGCGGAGCTACTCCAACTATAAGAAGCAGAAGTACGAGGCAGCGCTGGACGATGTGAACAAAGCCATAGAGCTCAATGCCGCGGACGGCCAGTTCTACTATATGAGGAGTTTGATTAACCGTGGCATGGGCAGGAATGATCTGGCTATGGGCGACCTGGAAACGGTGCTCAGATTGTCAAAAGATAAAGCATTAACGGACAAGGCCGGCGCCGATTTGCAGGCTTTGAAGAAGTAGTTCACTCGTGTCGCAGCGATTCGATGGGATCGAGCCGGGCGGCGCGGAAGGCGGGGTAGGTGCCGGAGACCAGGCCTGTGCCTATAGATACACCCAGTGCAATAAATACAATGCCCGCAGAAATGACCGGTGTCAGGCTGATATCTCCAAGCTGAATATTGCCCATCAGCGTAGCCCCCAGCATGGCCAGTCCCAGGCCGACAAGGCCGCCGGTCAGGCTTAAGGCCGCCGCTTCGATAAGGAATTGCAGCAAAATGTCACGTCGTTTAGCCCCGATGGCCTTGCGTATGCCTATCTCGCGCGTGCGCTCGGTTACCGAAACGAGCATGATGTTCATGATTCCGATGCCGCCCACTATAAGTGATATGGCGCCAACCGCTCCCATGAAAAGAGAGAACGCGGCCAGGGTTGACTGCATGCTGCTGAGTGTTTCCCTCATGTCGGTAATGGTGAAATCATCCGCAGCTCCCGTCCTGATATAATGCCGGTTCCTGAGGATGCTGGTCGCTTCGGCGATCACCGAATCCACCAGCTCCGAACTGGCAGCCTTAACTGCAATTTGCTGTATGTTGTTGCCGCCGCCTGTAAGCTTGGACTGCATGGTTGTAAGAGGCATGAGGATATAGCTGTCACCGCCGAAGCCGCCCATCTTCTGCGTGGTGCCGACCACCTGGTACTTGCTGCCCTGTATACGCACGCTTTTGCCGACCGGATTTTCAGTGCCGAAAAGGTCCGTGACCGTCTGAGATCCGAGCACAATCACATTGCTCCTGGCTGAAACATCCTGGTCGGTTATGAAGCGCCCCTGGTCAACCTGGTAGTTCTTGATCTCCGTTATAACCGGCATTATACCGGTCGCCTGTACGCTGGCGTTATTGTTGCCGTATTGGATAGTTACCCTGCTGCTGAGGGTGGGTGAGACAACGCTTATCGAGGGGGCCACGGTCTTGTCCTGCAGGGCCTCGGCGTCATCAAGCGTGAGCGGCCGAACGCTGGTCACCGCTTTATCGGTGGAGGTAGAAATATAGAGGGCGCTGGCCCCCATATTATTGAAGGTGGTCGTCATGCTGGCCTGGAAGCCCTGCCCCAGCGAGACCAGCAGCACGACCGCACACACACCAATCACGATGCCGAGCATGGTGAGAAAAGACCGCGTCTTGTTGGAGAAAATTGCCTGCCAGGCCGATTTGAGGCTTTCCCACAGGCTCATCGCTTTTTTTCCTCGATAATGCTGCCGTCACGCAGGTAGATAGTTCGCTGTGTATAGGCGGCAATATCCTCCTCGTGGGTGACCACGATGATGGTAATGCCTTTCTTGCTCTGTTCCACTAAGAGCGACATGATGTTGTGGCTCATCTGTGTATCCAGGTTACCTGTCGGCTCGTCTGCCAGTATGACCAGCGGGTCGTTGATAAGGGCGCGAGCGATGGCCACACGCTGCTGCTCGCCGCCCGACATCTCGCTGGGCTTATGGGATGCCCGTTGGCCAATGCCGACTGATTCCAGCGCAGCCAGGGCGCGCTGCCTCCGGTGGTTATTGCCCGAATAGATGAGCGGGAGCTCGACATTGGCTATCGCTGTCAGCTTGGGCAGCAGGTTGTAGGACTGGAAGACGAATCCCAGCTTGCGGTTGCGCATGGTAGCCAGTTCGTCATCGGCCATGCCGGCGACATCCACGGAATCTATGATATAGCTACCCGCGGTGGGACGGTCCAGGCAACCCAGTATGTTCATCATAGTGGATTTGCCCGAGCCGGAATGGCCCATGATGGAGATAAACTCGCCCTTTTCGCAAGTGAACGAGACATCATCCAGTGCTGTGACCTTGACGTCTCCGATATCGTAAATTTTGCTGATATTTTTAAGTTCAATCATCTTATTCTACGCTCTGTATGTTATAAAGCCTTTATCGCAACACACGCATGGCATTGCCTGGATTTGACGATTGCTTTTGCTGCGTCGAACCCGCTGCCGTATTACCTGGCAACTGGACCTTATCTCCCTCGTTCAGGCCGGATGTGATCTCGGCATACTGGAAATTCTGCAGTCCAACAGTCACGGGCTTCGGTTCAGCCTGTCCGGTTTTACTGTTCATCAGCATGACCATTGAGCCGCCGGGCGTGGTGATGATATAGGATACAGGCACCAGCAGCGCATCTGTTACGCTGGAGGTCATTATCTCGGCGGTGGAGCGCAGGCCGCCCCTCAGCTGGATATCCACCGGATCCATCTCCACAAGCACGGTAAATTTGATCACCTTGCCGACCGCTGTCCCGTATGGGGAGATAAATTTTACCCTTCCCGTAAAGGTCCTGTCCGGCACGGCATCTATGGAAATGTTCACCGGCTGATCGGGTTTGACCTTTACGATGTCGATCTCGTCGACGGTGCCTTTGAAACGGATGGTGCTGGTATCCACCAGCTTGACCGCCGTCTTGGATGAGTAGTCCTGTGCAGAAAG
>CAYVBI010000189.1:0-4101 GCA_964448985.1 uncultured Dehalococcoidales bacterium | reverse complement strand
ACCTCTCAACCATCGAGGAAGAGGCCTCGGTCGACGAGATCAAGGAAGCTATCGGAAAGATAGGCAAGATATAAGCAGATTTCTACGTAAAATAAAAGGGGCGGGACTTAAGTCCCGCCCCTTTATTTTATCGATTTTCAGGTAGGTATAAATGGCATGGGCATCTCATCCCAAATACGTCCTTCAAGTTCACGTCCAGCTCTCTTCTTATTGAATCCTCCCCACTGTTTAAAAAAGAAAGGGATTCCGGCTTTTTGACATTGATCGCGCAATTCTATGACCCAGGAGCAGCTGATTGATCGAGCCCCGGGGCCCGATTCCCCACCAACGATGACCCAATCGATTCCAGACAGGTCGATATTTTGGATTGGGCCGAGAAGCGGTTCAAATGAAATGAATTTGATTCGTGCTTTAGTCTTTCGCAGATGGTCGATTCGAAGAAGGTAATCACTGGATTCAACAGTCACGCCCATCCATATATTGTTTCCCCAATTAAGTTTTGGGGATAATGTTGATAAACGTTCAGAGCGCTTAGTCAGTATTTGAAAATTGTGCCATTGGGCAGCATTCATAGTGTCGAAAACTTGACATATGAACTGTTCTGTCACTGCCTCGTGAAACAGATCACTCATTGAATTCACAAATATCATCTGTGGTTTTTTCCAATGTAATGGTAACGACAACAGTTTGTGATGCATTGTGGGCATAAATCCATTGATATAATTGCGCTGAGCCATGGCTTGAAGGCGCATAGCCATTCGTTCAGCATAACAATTTTTACAGCCCGAACTTATTTTCGTACACCCTGTTATCGGATTCCAGGTAGATTCAGTCCATTCAATGGATGTTGATAAAGCCATTGTTATTCCAAACTAATGTCTAATAATTATTGAATATATCAATAATAATATCATCAGCTACCTTTTGTTGTGAAGCAAAAAATAAGTAATATACAATCGCGTTCTTTGAATTTTTCATGGGCATCGGTTTGGACACGAAATTAAAACCGGCGACCTCCAATAGTCTTTCTCGGAAGGCTGAAGCCACTGTGTCGTTATCTGATTTATGCTTTTCTCCCCATAGATCAACCCTGCTATAAGTTACATCCCTCCACGACTCGTCACCCCAATAAGCGCTCATACGTTGAACATCCCCCGGATCAACGCTATCAGGATTTTTCCAAAGAACATTTCGGTTGGCGTCTGCGATAGGAAAATTGAGGAAAATATCTATGCTTTTCATATGACCGGCTGTCTCAATTACCTCCCAGTTCAGATGAAGGCCGTAGGGATCGAGCAGACATAGACCTCTTTGGTAATTCTCATATTTCACGTGAGGAAATACCTCAGTAAGCAATTTCTCATTGCAGTCGCCCTCCAAGATGTGAACATCTGGACGACCGGTCGCCTTCTTTTCGAGTTCGGCAATTTTGGCACGATTAATGTCTATGAAGAAATATTCTTTAAAAGGGGGTTGAATTGATAAGGCTATCTGTGGACTTCCGGGGATAAAAGTTCTTTTATCCTTAGAGAAATGTGAGCCGGGGCCTGCAAATGCGTCAATATATACGTGGTGGAAAGAAGGATTAGTCCTGGTCGTTAGTATTCGTGAATAAGCCGAAGCGTATTTCTGGATTATCTCGAGTTTGACCTCTGTCCAAATCCCAACTTCATCGAATATGAGTTTCACAGCGTCAGATTATACATTTACGCTAATTAATAATCAACAGAAAATTATAGTGATAAGGTCCTTGAATTGGACCGGCGGTCCGCTATAATTCTTAACCAACAGAATTAGGCTTCACGAATTAAGTTACTTTCGTAAATCTGAGGGAGGAGAGAAAGATGAAATATTGGTATAAGCTGAGCAACGAAGATATCCACACTGTGGCCGATGAACTTGATATAAAGCTGAATAATACACAGATTAAGGAAATAATAGAGCGTGCGCCTGATCATTTAGACTGGTTCGGGGCAATCGAAATAGCTATCAATGAAGTTATTCAAGACCAAGATAAAACGAAGTAGTATTTATAATTACTTCAGCCTTTCCGAAAAATCCCTTTCGTTGCTTTAACGGCAGCGTATGTCACAGATTGCTTCACTTCGTTCACAATGACAGCGCGACTGCTATCCTTCCTTCCGCTTCTTTATCTCCAGAGCCGTTTTCAGCCCTTTCTCACGGATGACCTTGAAGGCCAGGCCCTTCTCCGTCTGGTGGTAGAAGCGCTTTGCGTATTTTTTAAGCAGCTTTTTATCGATCTCGAAGCCCAGCCCCGGACGTGTGAAGGGCTGCAGCATGGCGTCCTTGTCGGGGATGATGGGCTCGATGATGCCCTCGCGGAACTCGGGTATCCAGGAGGGAGGCTCGTTGGGGTATTCCAGCGGATGGTGGTTGCCCTTATCTGCCAGCACCATGTTCCAGCCGATATAGAAGCCGATGCCGCTGGTCCAGGTATGTGGCGAGAACAGGCGATCGTTCTTGTGGCAGGCGTCGATGACCTTCATCACCTGCTGGATTCCGCCGGCAAATGTAGCATCGGGCTGGTAGACATGGAAGCAATCCTTCTCGAACATTATTTTGATCTCGTCCCATCCATGATTAAGCTCCGCGCCCGCTATCTTGACCGGCGATATCTTCTTGAGGGCGGCAAGCCCGTCGTAGTCATGCCAGTCCAGCGGCTCCTCCAGCCACTCGATTTTATTATCTGCGCAGGCTTTGGCGAAGTCGGTGGCGCGCTTCAGGTCCCAGGCCGGAATGCGGTCGACGATGGAGACCAGCCAGCCCTGGTTGGCATCTATACCGATGACCGGGTCCGGGCCCACGCCTTTGCGCACCTCCTCTATCAACCGCACATCGTCCTTGAATTCCTTGGCCTTGGCGCGCAGCTTGAAGGTCTTAAAGCCCTGCTCTTTCAAGGCCAGCAGTTCCTGTATACGCTGGGCGGGCTCATGGAACTCGCCGAAGGAGTTGTAGACCTCGATCGGCCTGGCGGCGCCGCCCAGCAGCTCGTATACAGGCTTGCCTTTGGACTTGCCTAATATGTCCCAGCAGGCCGGCTCGATCCAGTAGTTCAGCCAGCCCAGGAAGCCCGCCTGCTTGAGCAGGCTCTGTATGCGGTCGATGTCCGTCGGGTCCGACCCCAGCAGGTAGCCTCCCAACAGGTCGCCCAGGCCCTGCCGCTCCTCGCCCATGGCCGTTCCGGCTGACCAGCCCTCGATGCCGTCGTCGGTCAGCAGCTTGATCAGCGTAAAGCGGTTATGCGTCTGCGGATACCCGGGTATCCACGTGGGCCAGAAAGTGTGCCTGAGCGGTATATGGACGTGGAAAAGTTCGATCTCAGCGATTTTCATGTGAAGACCTCCTCAATTACAGATATTTCTACTGCTTTACTTGCTGTGACCTGATCGCTCGATTTCCTTGTTGAGAAAATAGCTGATCACCGTCCTGATGGCAACAATGGCTACCAGCACCGCCACTTCCTCCAGGCTGGGCTTGATGATGGTGCGGATGATATCGGCGGCGATCAGGAATTCCAGCCCCAGCAGCAAGTAACGGCCCAGGTCGATGCGTATCTTTTCCAGGGGCAATAATTTCCTTTGCCTTCCCAGGTGAGCAAATTGGGCGCGAATGAATTCAACCAGACCAACAACCACTCCCCACAGCACGATAAATATGCCGACCATCCCGATGCCGAGGGAGATATATTCGAGGATATTTACGAGCTCTGCCATACTTTGCCCCACCTGGAAGACTGCCCGTATTTTAAGCTAATGAGGGATCGATAACAAGAGAAAGCTGCCGGCAATACTGACATTTGGCAGGGATTATATAATCAGTGTACTCCTGATTATTTTGCTCATCGCCGGTTCAAAGGTGGTACTATAGAGGCAGATATGGCAGGAGTAAAGCAGGAAGTCTTCGCGGTCACGTCAGCGTACGTAAACGCCTATATAGTGCGCAGTAAGCGGTCGATTATCGTTGACACGGGTGTTCCCGGCTACGGCGGCAAGATACTGAAAACGATGAGCCGTCACGGAATCAGTCCGGAGGACGTCTCCCTTATCGTTATTACGCATGGGCATCACGACCACACCGGCA